>NZ_PCYV01000039.1:0-17267 GCF_002553785.1 Lactobacillus sp. UMNPBX15 | reverse complement strand
TTTTTTTGTTCAAACCAATCATACGAGAAAGGAACTCCTTTTTCTAATGTTTAAAGAAATAAATTTAAGGAATCATTCATCCTTACACAAACTATTTTACAGTCTCTGGATCCAACATGTACTCTTTTCGAGTACATAATGAATATCGTTTTACATTATAAAATATATGTTATTGTTAAGTTGTAAGTAATTGTAAGCTTTTTATAGGAGGATTATATATGGTTTGGGATTTTGATAAAAATGAAAAATTGGCTTTTTCAAAAGCTGTTGTTTATGAGTTAAACTCAGTCCCTGTTGATCACCCATGGCGTGATGCAACAGGAGGTTTTGGTAGTGCTATTCCTCTTCAAAGTTGGGTAGAATTATATGATACCGATGGAAATCATGCTGGCACTTTTACTTCTCATGGCATGATTCAAAATATTTTCCCACTAATTTTAACCGGTGAAGAAAAGACCTACCAAGAATGGTATCATCTTGTATATTGGAAGTTAAGAAACTTCGGTTTTAACTCTCCTCAAATTACTGATTTAGGTCAATTTGATCTATTAATGTTGTGTATCATGGCAACTAGAAGAAACTTGCCTTTATACAAATTCTTAGGTGCAAAAAAGAATTGGGCCTCAGCCTATAAAGGTGGTGGCTCATTACTTGCCGACGATGATCTCTTAGTCAGCGATATGACAAGATACGTCAAAGAAGGTTTTAACACAATCAAATTTAAGGTAGGCAGTGATTGGGGACACAACATGGAAAGAGATATTCGCAGACTTGCCAAAGTTCGTGAAGCCGTCGGCCCAGACGTAAAAATCGCTATTGATGCTAACCAGGTTTGGAGTAAGGACGATGCTATTAAATTTGCTAAGATGGCTGAACCTTATAAAATTGAATGGTTTGAAGAACCAATTAATTCACAACATATGGATGAAATCCAAGAGGTCGTTGATAATTGTTCTATGCCAATTTGTTTTGGTGAATCAATGCGTAACTATTATGCTCAAGTTGGATATGCTGAGCATGGTGTTCAAATTCTTGATCCATATATTGGGAGAACCCCAAGTATGTGGCAAAACTACAAGACCTCATTATATTGTAAGAAACATGGCTTACGCTTTGTTTCAGGTGGTATGACTTGGGTTAACGCAAGCTTAGGAGCATGTTACGATGAAGATCAAATGCTTGAATTTCACGAGCCAATGGTTGGTCCAATGGGCAAACTTTTAAAGATTAAATGTGAGGTTAAGAATGGGCGCTTCTACTTACCTGATATCCCTGGTCAACCATTCCGTGTAGATTGGGACGTTATTAAAGAACGTAATCTTTTGAAGAGCATCACCTGGTATAATAAAGATTCTGTTTCTAAAAACTTTGAAGTTAAAGGCTCATATTAAAAATTAATCGAAATTATCACAAAATAAGAGGAAAATCCAAATAGATTTTCCTCTTATTTGTATATTATTAAAATTTACATCTTTTCAGCTTTTTGTTTTCTTTCAACTAATAATTTAAGAGATTCTTTGTATTTTTTCTTTTCATCATCAGTCAAATTAAGCTTTATTCTTCTCTCAATACCATTCTCACCAAGAACAACAGGCCAACTTGCATAAACATTAAAATCCTTGTCATAATTTGAACAAGGCACAATTGAATGTGCATCTACAAAAATGTCTTCAATCAAGCGAGCAGCAGTAGAAGCAATAGCCCAATTTGTAAAACCCTTACCATGGGATACTCTCTTAGAACTGCGGTTAGGTTGAGAACTAAGATCATCTAACTTTTCTTTAGAAAATAGCTCGCTAGCTTTCTTGTCACCAATATATACCGTTGACCAAGCAGTAAATTGACTCGCACCGTGTTCAGCTAATACATAACCATGAACATTATGTGGATCTACATTTAATTCTTCAGCAACAAATCTCTTCATTCTTGAAGTATCTAAGAATGTCCCCGTACCAAATACACGATTCTTGGGCAACCCCGTTTGCTTTTGGAGTTCAGTTACAATGATATCGCACGGATTGCTGATATTCAGAATAATCCCATTAAATCCTGATTTCTTTATTTTATTACCAATATCACGTGCACCTAAAGTATTCAGCTTAAGTTCAGCTTGTCGATCACCCGTCCGGGCAGTTGCACTAATATCACCAAAAGCAGTGACAATTACATCTACATCTTTTAATTTTTTCCAGTCAGATTCACTATTCCAATCCAATCCATTAACCTTGACAGTATAGTGATCTCTCACTGTGGCATCCCTTAAATCTCTTTCATTTGCTTCAACTTTAAGTGCATTTTTATCTAATAAATAAATCTGCCCTACAGTTCCATGTGTAAAAAGTGTAAATGCAACGGTTGACCCAACATTACCAACACCAATAATAGCTACTTTTTGCATAAAGCTAACCTCCTCATGTTATTATTTCACCTATAATCTTACTTTATACTATAAGCGCTTACATTCATATTCACTTTTTTTCCCACAGATGCACTTTTTGTTCAGCAAGAGTTATCAACCATTTTAACAAAATAAAAAGCTAAGACATACACAGAAAAAGCGTAAATCTTAGCTTTCAGATTTTCTTATTAATTTATCAATTATCTATCACTGTCTGGAATGCCTTTTCCTTCGTAGCAATCCTTCATGAGTTCAACAATTTGAGAGATAAGTGGTGCTGAAGGGTTAGTTACAGTGTTTTGATCTCCGTAAGCTTCAACAGCCATTTCATCAACTTTCTTATCAAATTCAGCCTTGTCAACACCGTAGTCTTTGTAAGCCATCTTAATGTTAACTGAATGAGCCAAATCAATAATCTTTTGAACAAGCTTTTCAACTAATTCGTCATCGCTTGAACCAGTCAAACCGATTGCTCTAGCAATGTCGGCGTAGTCACTTTTAGCACGGTAAACTGAGTAGTGAGGCCACATGGCAAGTTTTTCAGGACGCTTTGAGTTGAAGCGGATAACTTGTGGTAAAGCAATTGCATCACTTACGCCACTTGGAATATCGAAGGTTGATCCAACGGTGTGAGCGATTGAGTGTTCAAGGCCAAGGAAGGCGTTTGAATATGCCATACCTGCAATAGTTGCGGCATCATGCATCTGCTTTCTTGCATCAAGGTCGCCATCGTATGACTTCTTCAAGTTAGCAAAGATAGTCTTGATGGCTTCAAGTGACCAACCGCGGGTAAAGTCTGTAGCCATAGTCGAAACATAGCTTTCGATAGCGTGACCTAATGCTTCAAAACCTGACCAAGCAATTAAACGTTTGGGCAAAGTTTGAACAAATTGATCATCAACGATTGAAACGTCCGGCGTCAATGCATAATCACATAAAGTATGCTTAATACCAGTCTTAGCATCAGAAATAATAGCAATTGGGGAAACTTCTGAGCCAGTTCCTGAAGTAGTTGGGATACATACAAGTTGTACACCATTAATCTTTGGGAAACGGACTACTCTTTTTCTAATGTCTAAGAATTTTTGGTAAGCCTCTTCAAAACTCATTTCTGGGTTTTCGTAGAATAAGCGCATTGCTTTAGCAGCGTCCATTACTGAACCACCACCGATAGCAATTACAACGTCTGGCTTAAAGATGTTCATTCTGTGAACACCATCCTTGATCACATCAGTATTAGGATCAAGAGTTACAGCCTTAAAGACTTCATATTCTTTTTGACCTAAACGCTTAGAAATGATATCAGTAATTTCATCAGCAAAGCCTTGGTCAGCTACACCTTCATCAGTTACGATGAAGAAACGGTTAACGTTTGGCATGTGACGAAGGTAGTTAGCAGCGTTATGTTCGAAGTAAGTCTTTGATGGGACCTTTACCCATTGCATGTTATCACGGCGTCTAGCCACTGTTTTGATGTTTAACAAGTCCTTAGCACCAATGTTGTGTGAGAAGGTGTTGGCACCGTAAGAACCAGTACCCAAAGTAAGTGATGGCAACATGTTGTTGTAAAGATCACCGATACCACCGAGTGCAGCTGGTGAGTTAACTAAGATACGGCAAGCATCCATCTTCATGGCAAACTCATCAATGATCTTTTTATCATTTGAGTGAAGACCAGCGGTATGACCACGACCACCATAGTTTAACAAGTCAGTACAAATCTTAAATGCATCATCGTGATTCTTAGCACGGTATAAAGTAAAGACTGGTGAAAGTTTTTCTGCTGAAAGTGGGAAGTTTCTACCTACGCCTTTATATTCAGCGATAATTACTTTAGTTGTCTTTGGCACATCCACACCACAAAGCTTGGCAATTTCATAAGCTGACTTACCAGCTACAGGACCAGCAACAGTGCCACGACGAGGATCGATAAAGTGTTCCTCAAATTTCTTAATTTCTTCCTTGTTCAAGAAGTAGCAGTTCCACTTCTTAAATTCTTCCTTGACCTTGTCATAAATTTCATCATCAACGACAACTGAGTTTTCAGAAGCACAAACCATCCCGTTATCGAAGTTCTTTGACAAAACGATGTCATAAACGGCACGATCAATATTAGCAGTCTTTTCAATGTAAGAAGGACCATTACCAGGACCAACACCAATAGCTGGCTTGCCTGATGAATAAGCAGCTTTAACCATACCTGGACCACCAGTTGCCAAAATAGTTTGAACACCTGGGTTATTCATCAAATCGGTCGTTGCATCAAGGCTTGGTTCTTCAATCCATTGAACGGCATCCGCAGGAGCACCTGCAGCAACAGCAGCCGCACGAATGATTTTACCAGTTTCTACACAACATTTTTGAGCCTGTGGGTGGAAACCAAAGATAATGGTATTTCTCGTCTTCAACGCAAGCATTGCCTTGAAAATAACAGTTGAAGTTGGGTTAGTTACTGGAGTAACACCTGCAATAACACCTTTAGGTTCAGCAATCTTAGTCAAACCTAATTCCTTGTCTTCTTCAATTACGCCGACGGTCTTTTCGTGACGCAAACTGTTCCAGATATTTTCTGAAGCATACATATTCTTGGTAGTTTTATCTTCAACTACACCACGTTTAGTTTCTTCAACAGCCATTTTAGCTAGTGGGTAAGCATTTTGTTCACCTGCAGTAGCAACTGCTTCACAGATCTTATCAACTTGTTCTTGTGTGAAGTTAGCCATTTGATCTAAAGCGACATGTGATTTCTTTACTAAGTTATCGACCATGTCGTAGATTTGCTTTTTCTTTTCGTCCTCTGTAAGAGTCTCTTTTTGTTGTGTCTTAGCCATTGTATTATTACCTCTAAGATCTACTAATTCTTGTGAACTAATTTACAATGTCAACTATAGCACAATAACTTTATTTGTAAATGCATGAATTTATGAAAATAGTGAATTAACAAAGATTCACATTCCCTCATAATTTCGCTCTAATGCAAATGAAAGCGATTCCTTAATTATTTGTTTGTGAATTAACAAACTTATTTTAAAAAAACAGATTTTTGATATTTTTTTAAATCTAACTATAGAGTCTGGTCATACTAATTGATAATGATAAAATATTAATTATATGTGAAAAGATTGAGAACACTGGGGGGCTTATATGAGTGAGAAAAAAACACAGACCGCTTCTGGTTATAAACGAACCCTAAGCAATGCACACATTCAGTTAATTGCTTTAGGTGGAACAATTGGGACCGGCCTTTTTCTGGGGGTTGGTGACAGTATTCACCGCGCAGGTCCTAGCGTTATTCTGATTTATATCATTGTAGGTATTTTCCTATTCTTGCTTATGCGAGCCTTAGGCGAAATGATTATGTCTGACCTTCATAAACACACTTACATTGATTTTATCGAACAATATCTGGGTAAAAACATCGGTTTTATTACCGGATATCTTTATTGGATTAGTTGGATCACTTTAGGAATGGCAGAAACAACTGCCTTAGGAATTTATTTTGAATATTGGTTTTCCAATTTAAAACCATGGATTCCAGGATTAATTACAATTGCCGTTTTGTTGATCATCAATCTAATTTCAGCTCGTGTTTTTGGTAATTTGGAATTCAGTTTTGCCATTATCAAAATCGTGACAGTAGTTGCTTTTGTTTTATTGATCGCTTATCTATTAATCACTGGTGGTAAAACATCATTTGGTCCTGTTGCCTTTGCCAACCTAGATGATCACGGTGGTTTCTTTGCTAGAGGTACTAAAGGATTTTTGCAAGGTTTCCAAATGGTTATCTTTAGTTTTATTGGAGTTGAACTTATTGGTTTAACTGCTGCGGAAGCCCAAAATCCTAAAACTACCTTAAAGCGAGCAATTAATCAGTTACCTGTTCGTATCATTTTGTTTTATGTAATGGCAATCTTAAGTATTTTACTAGTGATCCCTTGGTCAAAGGTAGCAACTAACTCCAGTCCATTTGTTCAAGCGCTTGGAGCTACGGGAATTAGAAATGCGAGTTTAATCATTAATTTCGTTGTAATTTCTGCGGCGGTTTCATCTACCAATAGTTTTTTATACAGTGCGGGACGACTTTTGTTCTCAGTTACTTTCCACGGCAAAGGCAAGTGGAATCAAACTTTTGGTCACCTATCAAGACGGCAGTTGCCACAAAATGCTTTAATTTTGTCAGCATTATTTATGGCCTGCGCACCACTGATTACCTTGATTATCGGCGATCAAGCCTTTAACTTTATTTCATCTACTTCAACAAGTATGTTCTTGATCATCTGGTGCTTAATGGTTTTGACTCACATTGCTTACAGAAGAAAAACACCTGAAAATAAGTTAAATGACTTCAAAATGCCTGGCTTCCCTTACGTTGATTATTTGATTCTATTGTTCTTCGTATTGATGATCATCTTACTTTTGATTTTACCAAGCTACCGCATCCCAATGATTTCAGCTATCGTTACTTTCATCATCTTGTACTTAATCTCCAAACTCTGGAGTGACAAAAAAGAAGCTTAAAAAAAGACGCGACAATGTTGCGTTTTTTATTCTTCTATTTTTTTGATAATTTTTGCAGGTACGCCAGCAACTACTGTGTTTTTCGGCACATCCTTAGTAACCACTGCTCCAGCGGCTATTACAGCATTTTTACCCACAATTACGCCTGGACAAATGGTAGCCCTAGCACCGATCCAGGCATTTTTCTTGATAAGTACTGGCTTTAATTCGAGTTTCTTTTCTCTGCTTAGGTTTTAAACCGTGGTTAACGGAAAGAAGATATGCACCTGGTCCAATTAAAACATCGTCTTCAATGGTGATGCCACCTAAGTCAACCATCATCACATTGGAGTTAATAAAGACGCGTTCACCTATTTTGATGTTGTGGCCGTAATCCGTGTAAAATGGCAATCTAATTTTTGTACTCTTGGGGATTTTTTGTCCTGTGATTTCACTGATTAATTGCCGCGCTTCACATTCATAATGACGCTGCGCGTTCAAGTTCTGCAACAAACGCTGATTTTGTTCGACAATTTGGCTCAGATCATTTATATGATCTGAGTTTTTTTATTTATTACACAATTTTTTAAAATATTAGTGGATTTATTAAATAATGAGTGTTATTATTGAAACTGAAATTTAGGTAAGCTAATTCAATTTTTAATTTGTGAAAGGAGGCGGCAATATGCAAACTAGAAAAAATGCTGTTTTATTAGCATTTATGATGATTTTGACTAGTTTACTATTGCTAGTAAGTTTATCTGCAAATATTACTCATGCTGCAGAAAAGCTGCAGAAAAGGGGTCTACTTTAAACGGGCAGACACAGCAGTTTAATAAAGGTGAAGGAAACCCCAATTCGAAAGATTCGAAATCTGATTCAGAAGAAGCTACTCCAAGTAAAGGAACTAATTCTGAAGATAATTCTACTACTCAATCAGATCACACGGCCAATGTAACGATTAATAAAATCGCTTCTGATACCCAGAAACAATTGGCCGGTGCTCATCTTCAAATTTTGGATAAGAATGGCAAGGTAGTACAAGACTTTACTACTAATGGTGAGGCAAGTGTGTTCAATCTGCCTAAAGGCGAATATACAATTAAAGAAGTATCGGCTCCTGAAGGATATGATGTAGCAAACCAGCAATTTACAGTTAATGATGAAAATGTTACTACTACCATAGGTACTACTGTAAGAGCTGGTACAGGTGATACAGGTAATAAGATTTACGTCGATTCTCTTAAAGAAGAAATCTATATTGATAGCAAAAATAATCAAAAGGATTTAGGCTATTGTTTTAATATTTCTAAGCATTATCCTGATGATCCAGCTTATTATGATAATGGTGTTTCCTATGATAGAACAAGCATCAGCGATGGTTCCTCAGTTAATAAGTATATGCGTACTCCACGTCAAGAAAATGATGAAGATAGCTTAAAAGCCATTAGAACTATCATTTGGAATGGTTTTGCATCAAATCCAGACAATATTCAAAAAAGATATGGTTTAACAGATGATGAATTGTACCGTATCACTCAGCGCGCTATTTGGTACTATACTGATAAAGGCCCACTTGATTTAGGTATGGCTAATGATGCGCTTGACAGACATGTTACTGATGAAGTACTGTTAAAAGCTTTACAAGATATGGTTAAAGTAGATCCAAATAGTCCAATTCCTAATGGAATGACAATAGATTTCTTTACGCCAGACAATGATAGTTACCAAAATATTTTAGCTGCTTCATTTACTTCAACTTCAACTAAGCCTGGTAAGCCGGTTACAGTTACATTAGTAGATCCTAAACCTGAAGATACAAAGCCAAACAAGCCAGATACTCCTGAAGATACAAAGCCAAACAAGCCAGATACTCCAGAAGATACAAAGCCAAACAAGCCAGATACTCCAGAAGATACAAAGCCAAACAAGCCAGATACTCCAGAAGATACAAAGCCAAACAAGCCAGATACTCCAGAAGATACAAAGCCAAACAAGCCAGATACTCCAGAAGATACAAAGCCAAACAAGCCAGATACTCCTGAAGTAGTACAACCTAAGCCAACTACTCCAACTACTCCAACTACTCCAACTACTCCTGAAGTAGAAAAGCCAAACAAGCCAACTACTGAAGAAGTAGTACAACCTAAAGCAACTGAACAGCCATCTGACAAGAAAGCAAAAGTCAACTACCAAAAAGCAGTTTACAAGGCTAATAATTCACAAAAGATGCCAAAGGCAACTTCAGTTGTTTATACAGCTAACAACTCAGAAGCTTTACCAAAGACCGGTGCAAAGCAAAGTGCACTTATTGTATTAATTGGTCTTGGTATGGTAGTTTTAAGTGGTTTTTTATACAAAAAAGAATTCTAATTAATTAGAAAAAGATTCAATTATTCGAATTGAATTTTTTTCTAAACAATGAATAATAGTTAAATTAAAAGGCTCTCTATCAAATGTTGTTGATAGAAGTCAAATATAATTTAGAAAAAGCAGTGTCTGGGAAAAAACTAAGCCTTAGATACTGAAAGACGATCAATCCAACTCTTAATTTGAGTTGCTTGACCGTCTTTTTCTGTCTATTTTTATTTTTGAACAAAGAAAATTGGTCTTTTGACCATTTTCTGTTCCAATATTTGCTTAAATTCATCATCATGAAGGCTATTCCTATATCTGTTTCAACCTTCTTTTTGCCTCTTAAATGAGTTCGGCGCATGCCAAAGACGTTCTTCAAATGTCCCAAAATCGGCTCCACATCATATTTCCTCATGCTGTAGATGTGTCTGCCTTCAGGACTTTGGAGAACTGCTTTGGCTTTTTCTTTTAGGTATTGCCAGTTAGGATTATAGCGAACCTGACGTTGGCGTCCGCTCTTAGTCTTGGCTAAGCGTTCTAATTCTGGCGTTAGTTGAAATTCATCTGCTTCATAGACCTTAAAATCACGAACCTGACCAGTCGATCGATCTTTACGTTGACTATAATATTTGAAGTTGAATCTGACGCCATTTTGATCAAGGTAATAATCATCTTTTTCATCATAGAACCAGTTAGCCAGCTTAGTTGGATCGTTGCGATACTTTCTGGTCTTTTCCTTTTCGTACATGGTATAAGGAATATAGTACTTCTTGTCTGAATACTCTTCTTCTAACATTGAATAATTATATTCGCTGCCATAACCAGCATCAGCGACAATCTTGTCAAACTTGTCTAGTGTCGTCATCTGCTTTAAAAATGGTTCGAAAGTTCTGAAATCAGTTGGATTAGGGTACAAAGCAAAGTCAACCACATATTGATCAGTGGTGGCGGCTTGAATATTGTAGCCTGGCTTGAGCTGGCCGTTCTTCATGTGATCTTCCTTCATATGCATGAAAGTCGCGTCATGATCTGTCTTAGAATAGCTGTTACGCCCTGCAAAGATTTCTTTCGCCTCTTCATATTTCTTCATTCGAGGAACATAGTCTTATGAAGCAGCTTTTTAAGACCGCGTCTTCTTGCTTTTCTAGGCGAACCGCCAGGGATTACTTTGGGTTCTTGCTCAATTTCTTCGGTCAGCTTTTCAATCTCGGCTTCCGTTTCTTGTGCTAGCTCTGCCAAACCTTGACTGGTCTGGACTTTCTCTTTTGCCATTGCTTTGACGACTTCTTTGGCAATCAATTCATCATAAAGCTCAACCGCTTGACCTTTGAGCTTGTCATGAAATTTTTCAACTGCCTTGCGCCAAACAAAAGTATAGCGATTGGCGTCAGCTTCGATTTTAGTGCCATCAATAAAGATCGCTCCTTCATTGATAAGGCCCTCGGCTTCTAACAAATTGGTAAAGTAGAGGAAGCTTTTCTTAACCAGCTCATTGGCATGCTTGCTGGATCTAAAGTTATTGATAGTATGGTAAGAAATCTGTTGGTGTTCAGCCAAAGCCATCATCGGCACGTTTTCTTCCAGCATTAATTCGATTTTTCTGCCTGAAAATACTCTTCTGGAATAAGCAAAAAGCAAGATTTTAAGCATCATCGCTGGATGATAAGCTGGACGACCGGTTTTAGCAGTATTACCCAATAAGACATCTTCTGGAATTGAATCGACAAACCAGCTAATGGTATTAGCCAAATGATTATTAGGAATAGCGAAGTCTAAGTTGAGTGTTAAAGCTGTTTGACCTATGGTATAATTTTGATACATTAAGATTGCCTTCTTTCTTTTTGTTTTGTGGTGATTCAATAATATCAAGGAAGGCACTTAAAGTATAGAAAAAGAACGATGAAATCCATTAGGAAATAATCGTTCTTTTTTCCTGTCTGAGAATTAGTTTTTTCCCAGACACTGCTTTTTCTTTTAGAATCGCATCTTTTTCTTCTAATTTGATTCTTGTTACTAAATGATAAAAGTTGGAATAGCCATAAGCAGTTCATTCAATTTGCTTTATTTTGCGGTTAGTACCTTCAAGGCGCCATTTGATTCAGTAAATCTAGCAGCGTTAAGCAAATCATAAAGACAACGTTTAAAGATTTTTAACGTAATGTTCATTTGATAACCTATAGTATCTTTACAGTTGAGAAGTTTTCTTAGATCAGAAACATTTTTATTTATTAGGGCTTTACTAATATCTTGTAAAAGATTGTAGGTATTCTCTAATTCTTCACTTAGCGCTAGTCCATCAGTCACAATTTGTTCCTGAGTTAGTGTATCTTTAAGGTGCCAGTCATAATGTGGTTTTGTCTTTTCAAGATCATCAAAGGGCTTTAAATATAGTTTCCAATAATATTTAAGCAAGTTATATTCACGTGATCCTTTATGGTACTTCTTCATAACATGAATACGACATGAGTTAAATGAACGGTTAAGCATTTGAATGATGTGAAAACGATCAAAAATGATCTGAGCATTAGGAAATAGTTCTCTGGCCATTATGTCATAGTAGTAATTAAGATCCATCGTAACGGTTTTAGCCTTCCTACGAATAGTAATTGGAAAGTGCTTAAAATACTTAAGAATATCCTTTTTAATCTATTAGGTAAGATTTTGAGCACATGGTGAGACTGACCATCAAGGGCAATAAAGTAAAGCTGACGACCCACACCTTTGAATTCATCAAAAGCTAAGTGTTCAGGTAGCCAGTCATAATCTTGGGTAGAAGTAGTCTGATATTTTTCAAGCATTCATTGAACAGTACAAGTTGAAACTGAGTTTTGGATGGCAATATTTTTCATTGACATGTCTTCAGTTAAAGCAGAAATAATCTTTCTTTTCACTGGATTTGAGATATGACAATACTTATTTACTAAATTAGTTTCAGCCATAGAATTATGATGACAGTCTTGGCAAATAATTCTTTCTTTGGCTATTCTGATAAAGACGGGTAGACTGGCATCTAAAGCAAGATAACGGAAATTAGAATAAGAATGGCCATTGTGCCAAATATGATCAGAGCCACAAACAAGACAATGATCAAGATGAAGGACAGCATGATAGAATTTGGCCTCACGTCCACGATATTTCCCTAATGAAGTATCAAGGAATTCTAAATTATCTGCTTCAATATTAAGAGTAAATTTAATATAATTATTGAGAGAAGTCATAAGCAATCACCTTAATTTCTAAAGAGTAGTATCAAAGGATATTAATGTAAGAGGCCTATGGCTTCTTTTTTTGTGCAAAAAAATCCTGTTGATAGAATATCATAGAAATCTATCAACAGGATTTATCATAGAACCGACAAATTCTTGAATAAGTTCTTTATCTTGGGTCTTCATAATCTGCTACTCCTTTTCTTGCTCATTTTTAGTTTAAAAGATAAAGTAAGTAATGTAAAAAACTTATTAAGTATCACGTATAATAACTTTTATTTATGGTGAAAATATGGAATTAAGAGTTTTAAATTATTTCGTTGCCACAGCGCAAGAGTTAAACATGACGAAAGCGTCACAGAAATTATTAGTTTCTCAGCCTGCTTTATCACGCCAGATTGCGGATTTGGAAGACGAATTAGGGGTCAAGTTATTCAACCGCCAACCACGCCATTTAACTCTGACACCTTCAGGACAATATTTATTAGAGCAAGCAAAAGAAATTTTAGCTTTAACTGCCAAAACTAAGAGCAACCTGCAATCATCAGCTGTAATCAGTGGTGATTTAACTATTGCTGCCGGCGAAAGTGTTGGGATGCAAAGACTGATGAATATTGTAAGTAACATTATTCAGGACTACCCTACAGTTAAAATTCATATTTTAAGTGGTGACTATGAATTCGCTGAAAAGAAGTTAAACATCGGTACAGTCGATTTTGCGGCTATCATTGGTAATGTTAACCTTTCAAACTATGCTTCCATTCAATTGCCAGAACGAGACGTATGGGGCGTATTAATGACTAAGAATGATCCCTTAGCTAAAAAGAAGGCAATTACCCCAGCGGATCTGGTTGGCAGAACCGTCTTAAATTCTCAACAGGCTGACACGATGCACTATTTCGATAATTGGCTTGGCAATTACAAAGACGACGTCAATTTCATCGGAACGGTCAACCTAAGCTTTAACGGAACTTTACTAGTTAAAAACAATGCGGCTATGATGTTAACACTAGATAAAATTGCTAATACTTCTAGCGAATCGGGTTTAACATTTAGGCCAATATCGCCAGCTTTAAGTGAACCGATCACGGTTATCTGGAAACATGAGACTAACTTATCACCCGTTGCCGAATTATTCTTAAATAGATTGCAAGCTTCTATTGCTGATGACTAAAAAAATCCCAAGGCCATTCGACCTTGGGATTTTTAGTTTGCTTTATTTTTTCTTACGAGTAAAACGTTGCTTAATTTGTTGCCACATACTTAATGCTTTACGCATATGGTCAGCAGGTACGTATTTTCTTATTGCACGCAATACCTTTTTAGGATCACGCGCAGCGAAGATAAATTTACCATTAGATTTAGTTCTAATTTCAAAACGTGGAATATAACGTCCATTAAAATGAACATCCGCAACTACATAAGTTACTTCTTTCCATGGAATTTGAACATAGTCTTCAACATTTCGCTCATTATAAAATTCAAAAGCTTTATCGCCGATCATAATTTTTCCATAGGATGCAATACCTCTAAACCAGGTTGCATCAACAGTGAGATCGACTTTTGTATTAATTGACTTAGCCATTTATTAAAGAATGCCCCATACGTGGAAGAGAACACCGACAACGAAGATACCGATGATAATCCAGATTGGTGAAACTTTCTTCTTCAATAACCACATACAGAAGAAAGTTAAGAGCAAACCAGCTAAACCAGGAATTAATTGGTTCAAGTTGTCTTGTAAAGTAGTAACTTTAGTACTGCTTAAAGCTTTACCGTTACCCATATCCCATTGTTGAAGAGCGGATTGGATACCTTTAGCACCTGATGGAAGCTTGTCCCATTCGATGTAACCACCCTTTTGAATAGGAGTTTGAGAAACAATTGGAGTGAACTTGATGTTTACCCAACGTTCAATTAAGGCACCCAAGACGAACATACCCATCATTGAAGCACCACGGGTAACCTTTTGAAGCATACCACCTGACATATCACTGGTGATAGCTGAACCAGCCTTGTAACCAAATTCTTGTGTGTACCATAAGAATGCGATTCTGATAATATTCCAGATAACGAAGAACAAGATAGGACCCATTACGTTACCTGCAATGGCCATTGATGCACCTAATGCACCAACAATTGGACGAACAGTGTACCAGAATACAGGGTCACCAACACCGGCCAAAGGTCCCATCATACCAACCTTAACACCTTGGATAGCGTCATCAGTAACTTCTGCACCGTTAGCCTTATCTTCTTCCAAAGCCAAGGTAACACCAAGAACAGGTGATGCTAAGTATGGGTGAGTGTTAAAGAATACTAAGTGTCTTTGTAAGGCAGCAGATAAATCTTTCTTGTTTGGGTATAACTTTCTCAATGCTGGAATCATTGAATAAGCGTAACCACCGTTTTGCATTCTTTCATAGTTCCATGAACCCTGAAGGAATTGTGAGTGCCACATAACGTTAAAACGGTCGCGCTTGGTTAATTTAGTTTTCTTATCAGCCATTATATAAATCCTCCTCTATGCGTTCATTTTAATAGTCATCAATGATATCGCCGAGTGGATCGCCAGTGCCGGCATCGCCAGAATTATTGTTTCCACCGTTGCCACCCTTAGCTTCAAGAGCTAAGTACATCAAAGCCATTGAAAGGCCAATAGCACCAAGGGCGATCAAAGTTAAGTCTTTGATAGCAGCAAGGGCAAAACCAATTGCGAAGAATGGCCATACTTCCTTACTTGCCATCATGTTAATAACCATAGCGTAACCTACGGCTACAACCATCGCACCACCGATAGTCATACCTTCGTTTAACCATTGTGGCATCATTGCAAGCCAACTTCTAACAGTACCTGAAGGGATTGCTAAAAGAAGTGCAGCTGGGATAGCAATTCTCAAACCTTGTAAACATACGGCAATCCATTGCCATAAGTTGATCATACGCCAGTTACCCTTCTTAGCTTCTGCGTCCATGATGTGAACGATAGCAGTTGAAATAGTACGTACGATCATAGTTAAGAACAAACCAGCAACAGCTAATGGGATAGCGATACCAGTAGCAGTACCAATACCCTTAATACCTTGACCACCTTCGATCAAGATAATAGCTGAAGCTACTGATGCTAAGGCAGCATCTGGTGCAACAGCGGCACCAATGTTAGCCCAACCTAAAGCGATCATTTGTAATGAACCACCTAAGGCAACACCTAAATCCAAGTGACCGGTTACTAAACCGATCAAAGTACAAGCAACTAATGGTTGGTGGAATTGCCATTCATCCAAGATACCTTCCATACCGGCAAGAAAGGCAACAAACACAACCAAAATCATTTGAATAGCGTTCATTTATTTACTCCTAATTATTTATTACTTTTTTTCGTCAAGTAAAGTTTGAGCCTTCTTCAAGATAGAATCCATATTACTTGGAGCATCTGAAGGAACTTTTCTTACATCAAACTTAACGCCCATCTTTTCAAGTTCACGGAATGTATCAACGTCTTTTTGATTCATTGATAATACGTTGTTGGCGTTAACATCGCCTTCCTTATATGACATTGAACCAACGTTGATATTCTTAAGATCAATACCGCCTTTGATAGCCCTCAATACATCTTCTGGATTTTCAAACAAAAGAAGTGCATGAGTGTTTCCAAATCTTGGATCTTTAGCAATTTCTTCCATCTTCTTGAGTGGAACAGTATGAGCCTTAACACCAGCTGGTGCAGCTTCACGAATCATACTCTTACGTAAATCATCCTTAGCTACACTATCTGAAACAACAATTACTCTATCAGGCTTCATAGCTGGAATCCAACCAGTTGCCACTTGACCGTGAAGCAAACGTGAATCAATTCTTGCCAAAACGTACTTGATATGACCATCACCAATAACAGTACCTTCTGGAATGCTCTTCTTACTGCCCTTAGCAGCAGCTTTGTCAGCTGCTGGAGCTGCAGCAGCCGTCTTAGGCATTAAGTCAGCTGGCTTAGTCTTAATTCCATCTCTACCAGGTTGAACAACTGCAGTGGCGATGTGCTTTGCAGTTGCATTAGCATCCATCATTCTCTCAGTTAATGCTTGTACAACCATTGGTAAATTCATACCAGCAACAATTGCCCATTTATCATGCTTTTCAGCAAGTCCATTTGCTTGGTTAAATGGAGTACCACCCCATAAGTCAACCAAGAACAAAACTTCATCCTGGTTATCAAATGAAGCAATTGCTTTTTCCATTTTGCCACGAATGTCATCTGGACCTTCATCAGGCTTTAAGATAACATGTGCAAAATTATCTTGTTCACCGAAAAGCATTTGCGCAGATTGTGCAATACCATCGGCAAAGCCACCATGGCTGGCTAAAACAATTCCTACCATGTAATTTCCTCCTCTAGATCAAAAAATGAATCCGCTTTTATTATACGATAAATATAGACTTTAAAAAAGCGTTTTTTGAAAATAATTTCATAAAGTGACAATTTGTTTCAACTAGCCCAAATGCCTTGCCTGACAAGCAAAGATAAAAATTGGTCTACTAAAAAAGAAAGCCTATTTTCATGAATTGAATCATTTTTCACAAATTTGGCTTCCTATTAAAATATATGCTGGTTGAATAATTTCATTTTCATAAAATAACAAAAAAAAGGAAGCCTTCCGCTTCCTTCTTCCCTTTACTCCGGCTGTCAGACTCGAACTGACGACATCTTGATTAACAGTCAAGCGCTCTACCAACTGAGCTAAGCCGGAATATTAAAAAAGAGCACGGCAGCTTCCTTTCCTCGCAGGCAGTTGCCCACCAACTACTTTCGGCGT
>NZ_PCYV01000038.1:0-19813 GCF_002553785.1 Lactobacillus sp. UMNPBX15 | reverse complement strand
GAAAATGTATTCAAATAAAATAAAGTGGATATATTTAACCAATATTTTCTAACATTATAGCTGTCGTTCACTCTTAACTTATAATCCTAAAATAACGTTCTAATCTGTGAAGTATTGCAGAATATCCTCCTCAGTTAGGCGTTTTTTGTCGTCGCCTTTGACATCAAAAACGATTCTACCATTGTTTAAAATGATAGTGCGGTTTCCGTATTTGATTGCGTCTTTTAATTGGTGAGTGATCATGATGCAAGTCAAATGCTCTTCTTGCACAACTTTATCAGTTAGTTCAAGCAATTCGCGGCTAGTATTTGGATCTAACGCCGCAGTATGCTCATCTAGTAAGAGCAAATCAGGGCGCTTAATTGTTGCCATTAAAAAACTTAATGTTTGTCGTTGACCACCAGAAAGATTACCCACAAAAGTATTTAAGCGTTCATTTAATCCGTTAGGAAGTTGGGCTGCCCGGCGTTTAAATTCTTGCATATGTTTATCTAGGCCTCTTAAACGCAGACCGCGGTGTTCACCTCGTTTGGTTGCAAGTAATAAGTTTTCCGCAACAGTCATTCGCGGAGCTGTACCCATTTTAGGATCTTGGAATACTTGGGCAATATATTTAGCGCGTTTTACTTCAGAAAGATTGGTTAAATCTTGGTCTTTGAGCATTATTTTTCCGCTAGTAGGAAAAATAGAGCCATTGATAATATTTAGTAGCGTTGATTTACCAGCACCGTTGGTTCCTAAAAGAGTAACAAAATCTCCATCTTCAAGTTTTAGATTAATATTTTTGAGGATTTGCTTTTCCTCATTGGTACCAGCATTAACGGTAGTAGTAATATTTTGTAAATCAAGAATAGTACTCATGGTTTTTCAACGCCTTTCTTTAATAATTTACGAGTGCGAAATTTTTGTTCAAATAAAGGTAGCATCATGCAAATAGCAAGAATAATAGCGGAAATCAATTTAAAATCGTTGGTACTAAAGCCAAGTTGGAGGACTAGGAGTAAGATAAGGCGATAAATAATACTACCGATAACAACTGCTACCAAGCGGGCGGTTAAACTTAAATTGCCATAAACGACTTCACCAATAATGATGGCAGCTAGTCCGATAACCATAGTACCGATCCCCATATTGACGTCGGCGTAGCCACCATTTTGGGCTAAAAGGCCGCCAGCTAAGCCAATCAAGCCATTAGAGAGCATTAGACCTAAGATTTTCATATTATCGGTATTAATGCCAAGTGATTGAGCCATTTTTTCGTTGTCACCAGTGGCAATAAAGGCTTGACCAAGATCAGTATCAAGAAAAACTGCTAGCAAAACAATGACGATAATGGCAATGATCAAACCAACAACAATAGTAGGAAAATTGATCGGTAATTTTTGTAAAAGCTGACCGTTTAGTAAAGTATTTTTGTTAAGTAAACCTACATTAGCCTTGCCTAGAATTCTAAGATTAACTGAGTAGACACCGGTCATCGTTAAAATACCAGCTAAAAGAACAGGGATTTTTCCTTTAGTATATAGTAAGCCGGTTACTAAGCCAGTGACCATGCCAGCGAAGAAGGAAAGAATGGTAGCTGCTAAAGGATTGACGCCATGAACTAAAGCACTAACACAAATTGCGGCACCGAAGGGGAAGGTTCCTTCAACAGTCATGTCTGGGAAATTTAAAATTCTAAAAGTTAGGTAGAGGCCTAAGGCTAGAACGCCCCAGAGCAAACCCTGGCCAATAGAAGAAGTAATTAAGCTCATTTGATAATCCGTCCTTTCTTTTGTGCCGCTTGAACTACACTATTCGGAATAGTGATGTTTAATTCACGAGCTATTTTTTCATTGATTACTGTTTCATAATGGGTTACGCGCTTGACGGGAAGAGTAGCAGGTTTTTTACCATGTAAAATTTGTCCTGCCATTTTTCCAGTTAAGATTCCCATGTCGAATTGACTGACACACCTGGTAGCGAGGCCACCGCTTTTAACCATAGTATCGGCAGCAGGAAAAACTGGGATCTTGGCACTGTTAGTAGCCTTTAATAAGGTGGCAATTCCACTAGCTACAGTATTGTCGGTTGGGACATAAACTGCTTGAACCTTGCCTACCATGGTTTGGGCAACTTGTTCGATATCATTGGTTGAAGTGATAGTGTAAGGGATAACTTTAAGTCCTTTTGCTTCAGCTAGTCGTCTGAATTCACGGTACTCTGATGCTGATGAATCATCACTTGAGGTGTAAATGACACCGATGTTTTTGGCTTTAGGTAAAATTTTTTGCATTAAGGCCAGCTGGCTGGCGATTGGCTGGCGGTCCTGGACACCTGTAATTTTACCGCCAGGATGTGTTAGACTTTTTACTAAATGAGTTCCAAGAGGATCGCTGACCGCGCCCATAACTACAGGGATGTTGCCAGAAGTATTAGCTAGAGATTGGACAGCAGGAGTGGCAATTCCAATAGTTACAGTTGCGTTTTCCTGGCTAAAGCGATCGCTCATTGATTTCAGATTACTTTGATCACCTTGGGCATTTTGAAAATCAATTTTAAGATTTTTTCCTTCGATATATCCTTCATCTTTAAGTCCTTGAATAATGCCTCGATGGATCTGATCTAGAGCGGGATGGCTCATTGTTTGCAAGATACCGACAGTTGGCGTTTTCTTTTCCGCATTTTTCTTATTTACTTCACTGACAAATGCAACTGCCAGAAAAGCAAAAAGAGCAATAATTGTTCCGATTAACCTTTTCATTCTTTTTCTCCTTCAAACAAAAAAGGCACTTCCTTTTTTCGGGAAATGCCTAACACAAAACCCGCACGTTATTTTCCGTGCGGGCAATATTTCTTGAAGATTTTACCAGCACAGATACGATCTTAATGAGTCGCATCTGTACTTCACGAACAGAAACAACTCTAGTGCTGGAATTGCCAACGATTGATTGCTGTAAATTTAATCATGATAAAATCTTCCTTTCGTTCAAATTTGTTAGCTAAATTTTAAGTAATTATGAGAAAGATGTCAAATGATTTTTTTATTAACCATGCTATAATAATTATTCTAACAATCATCATAGAAAGAAGGGACCAGATTGCGTTACAAACAAATTATTTTTGATGTAGATGACACAATTATCGATTTTGCGGCAACTGAAGATTTTGCTTTACATAGCTTGTTTAACGCTCATCACTGGCCTTTATCTGCGGAACTGCAGCGGCAGTATCATTCTTATAATCAAGGACTTTGGCGCCGACTTGAACAAGGTGAACTAACTTATGAAGAGTTAAGTGAAATGACTTTTCATGATTTTATTCTGGATCATTTTGGTATTGAGATTGATGGCAAGAAGGCAATGGATGAATATCGTTCATACTTTGGCGAAGCACACCAATTATTGCCTGGGGTTGAAGATACCTTGATTTTTGCTAAAAAGCAGGGCTATAAGCTGACCGTTTTGAGCAATGGTGAAAAATTCATGCAAAATCATCGGTTGGAGCTTGCTGGTGTGAAAAAATATTTTGACCTAATTGTTACGTCAGAAGAAGCCCACTATTCTAAGCCTAACCCACATGCTTTTGATTATTTCTTCAGTCGTACGGAAATTGGTCCGAGTGAGACTGTCTTTTTTGGGGATGGATTGCAATCGGATATTTTAGGTGCAGAAAAATATGGCTTTGATAGTATTTGGTACAATCATCGCCATCGGAAAAACACTTTGAATTTGCATCCAATTTTTGAGGTAGAAACCTATCCAGAACTTGTTAAATTAATGCAGAATGATTTTGAGAAGAAGTACTAATCATTATACTTTTTGCTCTTCAAGAAGATGCCCCAACCAATAGTTAATAAGCTGGCAAAAATTATTAAAATCCAAAAGCCGTTTTCATTTTCTTTACCTGGTAAGCCGCCGACATTCATGCCCCAAATGCCGCTGATTAAAGCAGGAATAGAAATTATTAGGGCAGCTGAATCTAGATATTTCATTAAATGGTTCAAGTGACTGTCCATCATGGCGGTAAAGAGGCCGCTAATGGAATCGAGCAAGTCAGTATAAACATGAATCATTTTGGTAATTCGTTTTTGCTTGGTCATGATACTTTTGACGCGGGCTTGATTTGCTAGCTTGTTTTCTACTAAATAATTGCCAAATTCTTCTAGACTAGGTGTTTGATCATCTAAGGTATGCTTTAAGTAAACTAGCTGGCGAGTTAAATCTGTTACTTTTTTTAATTCTTTGGTCTTAGTTGTCTTTCTAGCAGCTTGATCTAAACGATCAATTTCTTGTTTGATGGTTACTAATTCTGACTGAATGTGTTTAATTTGAATACACAAGCTTTGGAAAATAGTTTCAATAATATTTTCTTGTGGCTTTAATTCTGAGCAGCTTGCTGTTGTACCAATAAAAAGATGATTTTCGTCAAAGATAGTGAAAACTGGAATTAATTTTTGTTCAATAGGTAAGTCAGCGCTTAATAGATCAAAGCTGACTAGTAGGTGACCATTTTTTAGTTTATTAGAATCAATAGGGATAAAACGAGCAACCTCAATCGAGGAATTAGGGTAAGTGAAAATTGTAGGATCTAGATCCCATTTTTTGATTAAATGATCGATATCGTTTTGCGTCAATTGATCTTTTAAAATTATATTCTGACTATTAGTAAGCATATTTGTTCACCTCTGTTTCTTTTTTAGTTTAAGATTAACATGTAATGTTTTTTAGACTGAATTAAGTTGACTTAAAAATATATTTTTTTAACAAAAAATATAGAAAGGTGAGAATATGGAATTACATTCACTTACTGATACTTATACCCTAAATAATGGTGTAGAGATCCCTGTAATTGGCTTTGGTACTTGGCAAACACCAAGTGGAGAAGTTGCAAGAGAATCTGTTGAAGCCGCACTTGAGGCGGGATACCGTCACATTGATACTGCAGCAGCTTACGGCAATGAAGAAAGTGTTGGCGAAGCAATTAAACGTAGCGGCGTTAACCGCCATGAATTATTTGTAACTACTAAATTGTGGAATTCCGATCATGGTTATGACAAGACTAAAAAGGCAATTGATACTAGTCTAGAAAAATTAGATTTAGACTATCTTGATCTTTACTTAATCCATTGGCCTAATCCTGTAGCTATGCGTGACAACTGGGCAGAGCTTAACGCTGAAAGTTGGCAGGCGATGGAAGAAGCAGTGAAGGCTGGCAAGATTCGCGCAATTGGTGTATCCAACTTTAGAAAGCATCATCTGGATGAATTAATGAAGACTGCTGAGATTAAGCCGGTAGTTAACCAAAGTTACTTGAATCCGAGTGATTTGCAACCGGAAGTAACGGCCGCAAGCAAGGAATATGATTTGCTTAATGAGGCTTACAGTCCTTTAGGCACTGGTGGCTTGTTAGGTAATGAAGTGGTTGGTGAAGTAGCCGAAAACTATGGTAAATCTTCAGCTCAAGTATTGATTCGTTGGTCACTTCAACATGGCTTTTTACCATTGCCGAAGTCAGTTCATCCTAAGTATATTGCGGCTAATGGTGATGTCTTTGACTTTGAGATTAGTCCAGAAGACATGAAGAAGTTAGATGGTTTGCGAGGTGCAAGTAAGCTGGCTAATGATCCGGATGAGGTTAACTTTTAATTTAATTTGGAATAAAGAAAATTGAATTATCACAAGAAGTATCTTATTTTTGAAGTAAGATACTTTTTTATTAGGTGAGACAATGAAGAAAATTACAACAGGAATTGTTGCCCACGTTGATGCGGGTAAGACAACTTTATCTGAAGCTTTGCTTTATACGGCAGGCAATCTGCGCAATTTAGGCAGAGTCGACAATGGTGATGCATTTTTAGATACAGATCAATTGGAGAAAAAACGTGGCATTACCATTTTTTCTCATGAAGCTAAATTAACAACTAATAATTCAGAAATTACTTTACTAGATACTCCGGGGCACGTTGATTTTAGTGCGCAAACTGAAGAAACGTTGAGTGTGCTTGATTATGCTATCTTGGTTATTTCAATTACAGATGGTGTAGCTAGTTATACTCGCACTCTGTGGCATTTGCTCAAGCGATATCAGGTACCAGTTTTTATTTTTGTGAATAAGGTTGATGCGATAGGCGCTGATCGAGGGATGGCGTTGGTTGATATTCAAAAGAACTTAAGTGAGAGTTGCGTTGATTTTTCGAAGATTGATGATGAATTTTATGAAAATGTGGCTGCCACAGATGATGCCTTGCTTGAGAAGTATTTGGATAGTGGTGCCATGTCTGATCAGGACGTGCAAAATGCAATTGTGCAGAGAAAAGTTTTTCCAATTTATTTTGGTTCTGCGTTGAAATTAACGGGAATTACGGAATTTTTAGCTGGTTTTAGTAAATGGACTAAGGAAAAGGAATTCTATGATAAGTTTGCGGCACGGTGCTTTAAGATTTCGCATGATACTAAAGGTGAACGCTTAACTTGGTTGCGAATTTTGGGTGGCAGCTTAAAAGCCAAGACTGAATTAGCTGGTGAGAAAATTAATCAGCTGCGTAGTTATAATGGTGAAAAATTTGTAACTATTACTGAAGCAGCTGCTGGAGAGATCGTTGCTGCAACAGGATTGGCAAAGACGTATCCAGGACAAGGATTCGGCGTGGGGGATGCACCAACTGCACTGCTTAAGCCAGTTTTGACCTATAAAGTTAATCCCCAGGATAATGATCTTCACGCTTGCTTAAAAGCTCTGCAAACCTTGGAAGATGAAGATCCACAGCTGCATGTGACTTGGTCCGAACATTTGCAAGAAATCCACGTGCAAGTGATGGGAAAGATTCAATTAGAAATTTTAGAACAGTTAATGCAAGAACGTTTTGGTTTGAATATTGTTTTTGAACAGGGAAGTATTCTTTATCAAGAAACAATCACTAAACCAATTGAAGCAGTAGGCCACTTTGAACCGCTACGTCACTACGCGGAAGTTCATCTTTTACTGGAGCCACTGCCACGTAATAGCGGTATTGTTTTTGAAAATAAATGCAGTTTAGAAGTTTTGACTAAAAATTGGCAACATCAAATCATGACGGCATTGAAGTCTAAAGAACATCTTGGTGTTTTGACAGCTTCGCCGATTACAGATATGAAGATTACCTTGATCGGTGGTAAAGGCTCAATTGTACATTCGGTTGGTGGCGATTTCCGTGAAGCAACTTATCGTGCAGTGCGGCAGGGCTTGATGGAAGAAAAATTGCGCCAGCAAACTATTTTGTTCGAACCGTGGTATGATTTTCGCTTAGAAATAGGAAAAGATCAGGTAGGGCGTGCTTTAAATGATATTCAGCGCATGAATGGAAAATTTAGTACGCCTGAAAATATTGGTGAACGAACAGTCATATCCGGTTCTGCACCGGTAGCTGAAATGCAAGATTATGCGACAGAAGTGCGCAATTATACGCATGGTGAAGGTAATCTTGAATGCGTAGTCAGTGGTTATTTGCCTTGTCACAATGCGGCAGAAATTATTGAGGAAAAGAATTATGATCCCGTTTCTGATCTGGAGAATACGCCTAACTCTGTCTTTTGTTCACATGGTGCAGGTCACACCGTCACTTGGGATAAGGTGCCAGAGACTGCACAATATCCTTATATTTATCCATTAGATTAGCGTGATACCATGAATTGTTTATCTTGTTACATGTGAAACATTAAAAATGCAACTTGAAATAAACGAAATATTTGACTAGTTATGAAAGAAATTTCATTTTATTAGCAAAATACTGCTAGAAAATCGCTTGCATAGTAAGATAAAGGTACGATAGAAAGGTGATAAAACATGACACAAATACCTTTTAAAGCTGTAGCGGTTGATCTAGATGGCACTTTTTTGACCGAAAAAAAGACTTTTGATCATGCGCTATTTGCAAAAGTTTTACGAAAATTGCAAGCTAATCAAATACCGTTTATCTGTGCAACAGGGAACCAACTAATTCGTTCGCATGAATATTTTGACGAATTTACTAATGAAGTAGATTACGTGTCTGAAAATGGGGCAATTCTAGAAGCCGATGGCAAAGTATTCAAACGGATCGCAATTGATTATAAAATTGCACAAAAATTGCTCCATTTTATTCAAACAGAATACCCTGAAGCAATCATTATGGTTAGCGCACAGCATCATTGCTATATTTTGAAGAGTATGGATCAAGCGGATAAAGACGACATTAGAATTTATTATCGTGATGTTCAGGAAATCGATCAGTTTACTGACATTGATCCAGCTGATGCGATCTTGAAGGTTTGTCTGACAGCTGATGATGAACTGGCGCAGGTGATTCAGGATCGGTTTAATGAAAAATATGGTGACTGTATTCGCGGCACTAGCAGTGGTAATATGACAATCGACTTGGTGCATAAAGGCATTAATAAGGCCAAGGGCGTAGACGATATGCTTAAGCATTATGGCATTGCGCAAAAAGATTTGATTGCCTTTGGCGATGGCGAAAATGATATTGATATGCTTAAGGCATGTGGCTATAGCTATGCGATGAAAAACGCCAATGCGAAGGCTAAGGCGGTAGCAAAATATGAAGCGCCAACGAATGATGAAAATGGTGTTTTGAAGGTTTTGGCTAAGTATTTAGATATTGATTAATTTAATACGCAAAAAAGACTTGAGAAGTAATTTTCCCAAGTCTTTTAGTTTGTCTTAATTTAGGTTAATTAAAACTTGTTCTTGTCCAAAGCAACTGGAGAATCTGGCTTTTCACCATTGATCATCTTCAAGTTGTTGTCAAATGCCTTAACAACCATGTTACGTACAGCGTGGGTGGTGTAGAAGGCGGTGTGTGGAGTTACCAAAACGTTTGGACGATCAATTAAGTCAGCTAAACGCTTGTCTGGGAATTCTTTACCTTCCCAATCTTCGTTAAATACACCAACTTCGTCTTCGTAAGTATCCATAACAAAGCCAAAGATCTTACCTGAGTCCAAACCGCGGATAACAGCGTCAGTGTCAACAAGTGGACCACGTGAGCAGTTTACAATTACAACGCCATCTTTCATCTTGGCAATTGATTCGTCGTTGATCATGTGAACGTTAGCTGGAACGTCTGGTACGTGAAGTGAAATTACATCAGCTTGCTTGTACAAGTCGTCAAGTGAGTCAACGTAGTAACCCTTCTTTTCAAGTTCTGGGTTCTTGAAGATATCGTAAGCAATAACCTTTGCGCCGAAACCTTCCATAATTCTCATAAATACTTGACCAATGTGACCAGTACCTACAACACCAACAACTTGGTCACGAACTTCACGACCAATAGTAGGTGCCCAACGTAAGTCGCGCTTAGCCATCTTTTCGTCCATACGCTTGTCTTGACGTAATACACGAGCAGCTTGGATTGCAGCATGTTCAGCAATAGCGTCAGGAGAGTATACAGGAACGTTAGTAATTTCAAAGCCAAGTTCCTTAGCCTTGTCCATGTCGATGTTGTCGACACCAACGTTACGTAATGACATCTTAGTTACGCCAGCGTCTGCCAATGCTTGAAGAGTTTCTGGGGTGTAGTCTAATTGTTGGTAAACAACAACACCGTCAGCACCCTTAGCTAACTTAGCAGTTTCAGGAGTCAAAAGCTTATCAGTGTAATCTACATCGATATCCTTGTGAGCATCCTTCCATTCGTTTAAGAATGGTTCTTCGTCTTTACGAATAGCGTAAGCAAAAATCTTTGTCATAAATTTAACCTCCGTAAAATTTATTAGTATGACCAGTCCTCATTATACGCTTTTACTTGCTCAACAAAACACAAAAGAACCATTTTTTTGTATAGATTTTAAGAAAAATAAAAGTCAAGTTTTACTCTGAGCAAAAAAGTTGCAATTTTTTCAAAAAAGTTTATAGCCTAAAAATTGCAACTATTATTAACTGTTACCTAATCTCAATCCCATAGATATGAAAATTATTTTTGTATATAGCAATATTAGTTAAAGGTAGTATATGGATTTGTATAAGAGACGCATTTTCGTTATATAACCCAGGTTATATAATGGACTTTAAGTAGAGAAACAAACATAGCGGAGGAAAATTGAATATGCATTTTAAAGGAGAAAGCCAACAGCATTTCAGCCTAAGAAAGCTGACAATTGGTGTTGCTTCTGTAATAATCGGGACCACCTTTATGTTTTTTGGTGGTCATGCTGTTCATGCAGATGATTTAAGTAGAGATGCTGAGCAAACCAGCTCAGTTGTTCAAAAACAGAGTAGTGAGAAAATAGATGTAGATGCAGTCAAAGAAGCTGATAATGTTTCAAATCAAAGACAAGACTTACCCAGACGGTACTAAGAGTACCGCAACTGTTCCTGTAACTGTCATTGCACCAAATGTACCAGACGTTATCTACGTACCAAAGGGTGACAAGGTTCCAGACCCAAGTACTGTAGTTACTAACTCTAACGATATCAAGGACAAGATTCCTGACACGACTTACACTTGGAAAACTACTCCAGATACCCCAGTTACTCCACCAGTGGATCCAGGCGATAATCGAGCAACCCCAGTTACCCCGCCTGTAAAGCCAGAGCAGAAGCCAACAACACCAACTCCTCATGCTACTAAGACACCAGCAAAGGATAATGGTGGCAAGAAGACAGTAGCTAGTGAGCAAAAATCTACTTTGCCACAAACGGGGAAGAAGGATAACGTTGCTTTGACTGCTATCGGTGTAGCTATTGCAGCTGCTGGAAGCTTATTAGGATTAGCAGATAGCAAGAAGCATAGATCTTAATTTGTAATATCTAATTTCTGTTTACTAAGAAGCAAGTTGACTCAAATAGGAGCTAGCTTGCTTTTTTGTCTAAAAGTTTAAGGATTTCTAAAGACAAAAAGCAAATAGTGACGCATTGTCATAAAGCTGATATTATATACTCATAACAAAAATACAACGCATCAAATAGAGATGAATTGTACGAAGGTAACAAATCTTCTAATTCCTTATTAATACATCCTATTGGGCCTTTATTAATTCATACATTGGGTATTGCTTTTTGCTGGTTGTCCCCTATACAACCGCGAAAGTTAAGATTGATAATAAGTCCATCCCCTTTTTGCGAAGGTAAAGAGTCAAGACCCCCTGCAACATCTCTTGCGTTGAATCTTTTGTTAATCTTGATAATTTATTTTCGCAACATTAGTGATGAGTAGGCTAATGTAAAAAAATCTCGTTATTCTCATTCAACACAACTCCCTTAAAAGGGCTGGTTTAGAAAAGTCATCTAAATCAGTCCTTTTTCTTTTTTTCGTTATAATTAAACTTGAGAACTAAAACAAAGGGGAAGAAAAATGATCTTAATTTCATGGAATATCGATTCATTAAATGCAGCTCTGACTGGTACTTCAGCTAGGGCGGAAGAAACGCGGCAAGTTTTAACTAAAATTCATGATGCCAATCCAGATATTATTGCGATTCAAGAAACTAAGCTGCGTGCAACTGGGCCAACTAAAAAACATAAAGAAGTGTTGGCTGAAAAGTTCCCTGAGTATGACTATGTTTGGCGCTCTTCAGAAGAACCAGCTAGAAAAGGCTATGCTGGTACAATGTATCTTTATAAGAAAGGATTAACTCCTGCAGTGTCTGAGCCGATTATTGGCGCCCCTGAGCCGATGGATCATGAGGGACGGATAATCACACTGGAATTTGATAAATACTTTGTCACCCAGGTTTATACGCCAAATTCAGGCAGTGGTTTAAAGCGACTAGCTGAACGTCAAGTTTGGGACCAAAAGTATATTGAATATCTGCAAAAATTAGATGAAAAAAAGCCAGTTTTGGCAAGTGGCGATTATAATTGTGCTCACACAGAAATTGACTTAAAACATCCCGAAAATAATCATCACTCAGCTGGCTTTACTGATGAAGAAAGAGTCGACTTTACCAATTTGCTCAATGCTGGCTTTACCGATACCTTTAGAAAAGTTCATGGTGAGATTATTGGCGTATATTCTTGGTGGGCTCAACGTGTCAGAACCGCTAAGGCTAACAACTCTGGCTGGAGAATTGATTATTGGCTAGTAAGCAATCGCATTGCTGATAAGGTGGTCCGCTCAGAGATGATCGATACGGGCAAACGAGCAGACCACTGCCCAATTTTGCTTGAAATAAATCTTTAAATTGAAGCAAGCCCTAGTATAATTTCTTTTTGAAATGTTTTTATTTTGAAAAAGAAGTAGGGGTTGAAATTCTTTGAATAACGAGAAAAAAGAAGATTGGGCTTTGGAGCAGGATCTGAAGTACAATCGTCTGACAGCATTTAAGCTATTCGCGATGACTAGTTCAATGGTTATTTCCGTTGATGAACTCGCACCATTTGGTAAAACTGGAGCAACGGCACTGTTTTACTTGTTAATTGCTGGAATCGCTTGGTTTATCCCGATTACGCAAATGGCTGGAGAAATGGCCTCAATTGATGGCTGGGAAAAAGGCGGAATCTTCACTTGGGTGAAAGGATCTCTTGGAGACAAAACAGGCTGGACAGCAATGTTTTATCAATGGATTCATATTACTGTTGGTATGGATACGATGATGTATGTGATCATTGGGGCATTGTCTATCACATTTGGGACACCTTGGTTCAACACCACGCCAATCGTACGCTTCATTTTAATGATGGTTATTCTGTGGGGAGCAACAGCGATTCAGGTAATTGGTGTTAGAAAGATTGGTCGAATCGCTGAATGGCTGTTTATTCTGGGGATTGCGACACCAGTAATTTTATTGATTATTTCATTCTTCGTATATGTGATTCAGGGGCATCCCTTGCATATGACGATTAACTGGAATACTGTAATTCCACATAAATTGAATGGTAATACATTAGTTGCCTTTGTCCCATTTATGTTGGCCTTTTGTGGTGGGGAAGCTTCTGCACCGCACGTTAAAAACTTGGACCACATCAAGTCATACTCAAAAGTTATGCTTGGCTTAGCCGTTACTGCAATCTGCTTCGACTTGCTAGGTAGTATGGCAATTGGAATGACTGTGCCTAAGGATCAAATAGAGAACAGTACGGGCTTTGTTTATACCTATGGCAAGCTGTTAACGTCAATCGGGCTACCTGGTGATCTGTTGCAAAAAATTGTGGGTATAATGTTAGCTTGCGGTATTATTGGTGAGCTAGGCAACTGGATTGCTGGTCCTAATCAGGGAATGTATGAAGCGGCTAAAGAGGGCTATATGCCTAAGTTTTTTGCTAAAACCACTAAGCACGGCGTGCCATTAAGAATTATGGTTTTACAATCAAGTATCGTTACCATTTCTGCATTATTGATTACTTTTACCAGTGGTGCCGATGCCGATTTTGCGTTTAACGTTTCATTGGCCGCAACGACGGCGCAATATCTCATGGTTTATATGATTATGTTGATTGCTTACATGGTTTTGAAAAGAAAGCATGAAGATTATCACCGTATGTATTACATGAGCAAGAACCCTAATTTGAGTATTGCAATTGCGGTGCTTGCATTAATCATCACGGTTATAGCTTTCTTTGTAACTTTTGTTCCAGCACAAGGCACGCCAAGCAATTTGCGTCACGTTTATGTTTGGACCTTAATCGGCATGTGTACCATTGTGTCGATTTTGCCACTTATTTTGTATCGCTGGCATGAAAAATGGCAATCACAATAGAATTAAGAAGCATTCGTTTTTCAAGACGGATGCTTTTTTAGTAGAATTTGAGAGAGGTGAATAAAATGGCGGATGCGATGAGGGATGCAATATTAAATGGTTTTGTTGATCAAAATTATTTAGGAAGTGAAGAATTAGGTCCTAAAATATTAGCTAATAATCAGCAAGAGAGAATCTGGCAGACTTTGCGCCAGGAATTGTATAGTTGCAAGTCCTTTACTTGGGCGGTTGCGTTTATTACGCAAGACATGCTAGTTCCGTTTAAGGTGATAATGGCAGATTTAGCGAAAAATGGAATTAGTGGCACGATTATTACTGGTGATTACTTGGGTTTTAACAATCCGCGTGTTTTTACGGAATTACAAAAGATTCCTAATTTAGAAGTTCGTATTGCTAATAAGGCAGGTTTCCATACTAAAGGATATTTATTTAATCATGAAAACTATCAAACTGTGATTATTGGCAGTGCTAATTTTACACGTTCAGCTCTGCTGGCTAACTATGAGTGGGCTTTGAAAGTAAGTTCAAAAAAGCAAGCAGATTTAACAGCTCAATTAGTGGATAAAATTGCAGATTTGAAACAGGATAGTTTTGTTTTAAATTCAGCCTGGCTAACAGATTATCGTAAAAATTGGGTAAAGCCTGAGCGAGTTGCTACTGATCGGCATCAGACAAAAATTTTACCAAATAAAATGCAAAAAGCGGCTTTAAAACAGATAGAGGCACTAGTTGCAAGTGGTGAAAAACGAGGGCTAGTAGTGTCAGCCACGGGAACGGGGAAAACTTATTTAGGTGCTTTTGCCGTTAAGAAATATCAGCCGCGGCGTTTTTTATACATTGTGCATCGTGAGCAAATTGCTAAAAAGTCATTAGAAAGTTTTTATCGTGTAATCGGTGGACCAAGATCGGATTATGGCTTATTAACGGGAAATAGGCACAATTTACAGGCCAAGTATTTATTTGCGACGGTACAAACGATAAGTCAACCTGAGATGCTGGCTAATTTTAATAGCGACGAATTTGATTATGTCTTGATTGATGAAGCACACAGGGCAGCTGCACCTTCGTATCAGCGCCTTTTACATTATTTTAAGCCCAATTTTTGGTTAGGAATGACGGCTACGCCTGAACGAATGGATGAGCAAAATGTTTATCAGATTTTTGACTACAATTTGGCATATGAAATTCGTTTGCGGGATGCACTGGAAGAAAAGATGCTGGCGCCATTTCATTATGTGGGTGTCCAGGATTATGAAGCAGACGGAGTAGCGATTGATGAAACAACAGATTTACGCTACCTAGCTTCTACATCTCGAGTAGACTATGTTTTAAAGGAATTAGACTATTACGGCTATTGTGGAACAAAGGCTAAAGGCTTGGTTTTCTGCAGTCGACAGGATGAAGCACGTGAATTAGCTCGGCTTTTTAGTCAAAAAGGACATCCCGCTGTAGCATTGACCAATGAGGATAATGAAAAAAGACGTAATGAAGTGGTTGCGTCTTTAGTTAAAGGTGAGATTGAGTATATTGTAGCGGTTGACTTGTTTAACGAAGGAATCGACATCCCTGCCTTGAATCAAATTGTAATGTTACGCAACACACAGTCGAGCATAGTGTTTATACAGCAGTTAGGCCGGGGGCTTCGTAAATATCCTGGCAAAGATTTTACCGTTGTGCTAGATTTTATCGGCAATTATAAAAACAATTACATGATTCCGTTGGCACTGAATCAGGATACTTCTCGAAGCAAAGATCAAGCTAAACGAGAAACGCGTCTGCCAAGCTTTATTGATGTTTCAACGATTAACTTTAGTAAAATTGCCAGTGAAAAAATTTTGGCTTCGCTTGATAGTGTCAAGCTTGATGGGATGCGTGAATTGCGGCAGAGTTACCATGATCTCAAGAACAAACTAGGGCGTGTACCGCTACTATTTGATTTTTATCAATATGGCTCAGTTGCACCGATTGTTTTTGCACAAAATCATGGCTTGGCAAGCTATGCTGACTTTTTGGGTAAAATGGGCGAAGACGTTAATTTATCAAAATATGAAAATGAAGTGCTGTCTTTTGTGACTAAGGAATTACTTAATGGTAAAAGAATTCACGAGTTACTTTTGTTAGAGATGCTACTTGAACAAGATATTGTTAAGCAAGAAGATTATCTAGCTCAATTGAAACGACACCATGCTTATGTAAATGATGAATTGTTAGCTTCTGTTGATGCGATTTTATCGCTAGATTTTTTTGATATTAAGCAGGGAAAGACTACCAAAAAAGCACAATATGGTAAATTGCCGTTAGTTGAACGTAGCAATTTATTTGACTATCAATTGAATGGTTCTCTACGCTCTGCCCTAGATCAACATGATTTTAAGAATTTATTTGTTGATGCTATTAAAACTGGTTTGGCCTTAAATCAGGAATATGATAATCAGCGTCAATTTACTTTATATCAGCAATATGATCGTAAGGACGCTTGTCGACTCTTGAACTGGCCTAAGGATGTTTCGGCCCCGATGTATGGCTATCGTGTTGGTGAGCAGGACACACCAATCTTCATCACTTATCATAAAGATGATCATGAAAAGCGGAATGCTCTGTATCGTAATACATTGGCTGATGGGCGCAGTTTGCGCTGGTATACTCGGGTGCCACGGCATTTAGATTCTGATGAGGTACAGCGTTTGCTTAATACGCGAGGGATGAATTTGCATATATTTGTTAAAAGAAGCGATGCAGATGGTAAGCAGTTCTTTTATTTAGGCAAGGCAAAGATTCAAGCTGATTCTGTTCGCGAAGAATTGCTCGGTGTTAAGAAAAAGCCAGCTGTAGGGATGAACTTAATGTTGAAACATCCACTGAGTGAGTCAATGCATGAGTTATTATTTGAATAGACCAAAAAAAGCCTTTCCGCTTAGGAAAAGCTTTTTTAATTGCCGCTAATATTAATTAGATCTTGGTCATCTTGGTTATTATCCTTATCAAACATTCTAGGCTTGATGTGATCTAGAATCTTAGTCCCGATATTTTTCTGAGCAGTTTCATCACCGCTAACCTGGTTTAAAAACATAATTATTCCATATCGATTATCTGTAGTCATTTTGATCCAATTACCAAAATGAGTGTTGCTTAAGCTACCATAAGCAGATTTAGTATGGTCATCATCTAAATGAAGCCCTCCAGAATAATTAGTGGTTGCACTTTTAAGATGAGTTAAGTAATAGAAATCGGATTTGCTTAAGATACTACCATTGGTTAAGCCAAGCTGGATCTTGTAATAATCCATTGGGGTAGTGAACATATTGCCTGCGCCTGGAAGCTGGGAGGCAAGAGTCTTTTTAACGTATTCAGCGTCTTGGTAATTTTTACCATTATTCCAGACGTAAGAGATAGGATCGGTTTTCCAACTAGGAATATCCTGATAAAGGAATGTATTAGCAAGCCCTAATTTGTTAATGATGCGATTATTGAAATTGTTTTCGTAGGATTGTCCGCTGATTTTAATAATAATTCCGGCTAATAAAAGATAGTTGGTATTATTGTAGAAGTAGGTTCCTGGTGTCCCTTGAGTGCCGTTATTAGTATTATCAATAGCCCAATTGATGGCGTCATTCTCACTTAAAACTTTTCCGCGATCCAATTCAGTATTGGTTGCTTGAATGCCAGAAGTATGGGTCATTAACTGTCCAATAGTAATATTATCGGCGTTTTTAAGATTAGGGTACCAACGTGAAATTTTGGTGTTTTGCGTAAATTTTTGACTAGTGTGCCAGTTTTCATTCATCAGCTGAATTATCATTGCTGCTGTAACAACTTTTTGCAAAGAAGCAGTTGGATAAACTACGTTGTCGTTCCCATTACCAACTTTTTTACCGTACCAAGCGTAGCCATAGCTGATTTGTTGCGGCTGACCGTTTTTGATAATGACGATACTACCGCGAGTATTGTTTTGAGCCAAAGTATTGCGGACAAAATTTCGCATTTCGGTTTTAGAGTATGAACTGGCTTGAACTTGTGGTGGTTCAGTGATCGCAAATGCAGGAACTGTCGTTAGCAGCGCAGCGGTAGCTAGTCCAATAATTGATTTTTTCAAAATTTAAAAGGCCTTCCTTAAAAAGTGGTTTGTTTACATTTTAGCGCGTTCTTTGCATCGGACAAACTATTATTTTGATGAAAAGACGTATTTTTAGCTAGCTTGTTGAAAAAGTGCGGCTAATTTTGCTCTGAGTGCGGGATCATGAGCGTATAAATAGGTACCGCGGATTCCTCGCTTGAATAGAACGTTGAGTGAATTCATGACCATCTTATCTTCATATTCTATTTTTTCTTTTGAGTTGGTTAGATCATTACGCTTTTTGAACATCTCAACATCTGTAATTTTGTCTAAATTAACTTTAAGTTGATTGGTGCCGGGAATCAGGCTGATTGGTGGACCGATAATGATGCCAGCATAATTTAGGTCAAAACCTTGGCAAGTATAGATAGAACCAACTTCATTGATTGTTGTAGGAATTTCTGCCCAAGGAGTTGATGTGTAGTTGTATTGATCCCATGGCAGCATGAATTTCCCTTCTTTAATGTAATGTTTGCCACCATCAAGAGTAGATGGATAGCCGGAAGTTGAAAGAATTCTTGCCAGGCCGTCTGTTTGATTTCTCTTGACGATTTCTTGCCGCATTTTTTCTGCATCAGTAAAAATACGAAAGTCGTAGTTGTGCCACATTTCTTTTTTTAAGGGCATTAATTTATTATGTGTAAAAAAGTTAAACCATTCTATTAGACTATCTGGTGCCATCATTCTAAATTGATGATGTAGTTGATAGTCTTCGTGGGGATAATGATGAGTAATTGCTTCAAGTCGCTTACGTGTCCAGAAGCTTTTCATTCGTAAAACTTGGTTTTCATCAAATACCAAAATGACAACTTTTGACCGCTTAATAACCTCCTCTAATTGGTTATCGTGATAAAAGTTGTTGTAGTGATCAGGCTGAGATAAGAGCAAGTGTGCTTCATCAATGACGACAACATCAGCACTGGTTTGTTTTTTGTCCATCTGATTAATAAATGAAGTTGGCCGCATATAATTTTTCTTATATAGTTCTTTAATTGGCCCAGCAATCTGCTTATAGACTTTTAGCAGTTCAGGGTGATTTACTAAAAAGTAGTTTTGAGTTTTATACAGTTGGCTGCCTGTTTGGTGGTTTAATTTTTGCAACTGATCAAAAAGGGCAGAAAGCACTACACTTTTACCAGTACCTGCTTCACCATAAATAGTGAAAACAGCAGGATGATTTTTATTGCTGCAATGTGTAATCGAAAAATGTAAAATTTTTTGTACGAGAAGTGATTGCTCTTGGTTGAGCTGATGGTAAGGAGAGAGTTTAAAACTTGCTTGATTATTCAATATTTATTCACCTCGTTTTCAATTATAATGAATAGAAATAATAATGATAAAGGAAGAAAAAATGACTGCACAAAAAATAATTCACGATCAGCTATTTTTAAGACAAAAATCTGATTTAGCTGGCAAAAATGATTTACAAGTTGCGATAAACTTGCGTGATACGCTACTAGCTAATCGTGGGAAAGCTGCGGGGCTGGCTGCAAATATGATTGGTCAGACTAAACAAATTATTGCGTTTTATGCTGGCCCGCTTCCATTTGTAATGCTGAATCCGCGTATTATTCAAAAAAAGCAGATGTATCTTGCTAGTGAGGGATGTCTGTCACTAGAAGGCGAGCGTAATGTTCAGCGCTATGAAGAAATTACTGTTACTTATCAGAATATGGAGTTAGAAACAGTAACGCAAACTTTTGGTGACTTTATAGCTGAAACGATTCAGCATGAAATTGATCATTGCAATGGAATTTTGATTTGAATAGTAGAATATTTACGTGATTTTGCAAAAAAAGTAAAAAAATTTAAATTAATTTTGCATGGTTTCAGGAATGAAAATCCACAATTTTCGAATAATTAGATTTGAGAGAATAAAATACTTTTTAATTTAATGCAAAGATAAAGGAAAATATATTACAACACTACCTAGTGTATCGTGAAGAACCCGAACGAAGAACAAGACTTGCCAAAGCGGAGAAAATAAGGTAAATTAATAAAGTCGCTTCGAGAGATGCGACGAGAGCTTAAAAACAGACATGTAAGG
>NZ_PCYV01000037.1:0-21627 GCF_002553785.1 Lactobacillus sp. UMNPBX15 | reverse complement strand
ATTAAAAAATCAATTTACGAGAAAGATCTATTTACACAAAAGATTTGACAGTTTCCAGAAGCCTTAGTGATTGTGTAATTTAGGATATAGCCGTCATCACTTACTAATGCATGCACCTTAAACCCATAATAGTAAATTTTTTTGGTTGCTTTATAGCCTATGTCGGCGTAGTCTTTAAAGATTTTTACTCGTCTGTTTCTGACAGGCTGGCATACCGGGATCGGAAAGCTGTCGACAATAATAAATCTGTCAGTCAGATCTGCTTCCTGATTAAGGTTGCGGCGTATCAAATAAATTAAAGGCAAAAGCTGGCGAGCCCGCCTGTTGAATCTGGATTGGGATATACAGCTAAAGAAAGCACTGAAACGTCTTTGAGATTCAATCCCAATTTCAGCCTGCCAGATAAGCATGGCTAAAAGAGAACTATCAGAAATAGCGCACTTATCAACGTTTTTGCGTTTAGAAAGCTTATCAGGGGCATAGATAGAATATAATTTATGACAAATGACAGATAATTTTTGAAAACTTATTTGTAAATGATGGCTAAAACGATTAAGCTTAAGACAGTTCAATTAGATCAGACTTCTTTCATTAATAATTGTTACAACATAAGTCTAATCTGATTGGACTTTTTTTATAACTAAAACGATTTAACTAGCATCACGCGTACATCAATATATTTTTTATAGCAACTTAATATCGTCAGCTTCACAAGCCTCAACCATATCTTCTGGCCAAATAGAAGCTTGTACTTCACCAATATGAGCCTTACCTAACAGCAACATACATAAGCGTGATTGACCGATCCCACCGCCGATTGAATAAGGTAATTCACCCTTCAAAAGCATTTGGTGGAATGGTAATTTTTCACGGTCTTCACAGTGAGCCTTCTTCAATTGTTCACGCAAACTTTCTTCGCTAACACGAATACCCATTGAAGAAATTTCAATTTTGCTATCAAGTGGCTCATACCAGAAAATTAAGTCGCCGTTTAATTGCCAGTCATCGTAGTCTGGTGCACGGCCATCGTGTGGTTCACCACTACGCTTTAACTTGTCACCAATTTTCATAATAAAGACGGCTTTTTCTTCTTTAGCAATCTTATCTTCACGCTCTTCTGGAGAAAGATCAGGCCAGCGATCTTCTAATTCTTGAGTAGTAATAAATGAAACGTGATCAGCTAAGCGGTAAGTAGAGCCAGGGTAGCGTGCAGCAACCAGCTTTTCAGTTGCCTTAATTGCCTTAAAAATGTTCATCACAGTAACTTCAAGTGTGTCGGTGTTGCGTTCTTGTTTACTAATAATCTTTTCCCAGTCCCATTGGTCAACATAGATGGAGTGGAAGTTATCAAGATCTTCGTCCCGGCGGATGGCGTTCATGTTGGTGTAAAGTCCTTCATGCATTCCGAAACCATAGCGTTTCAAAGCCAATCTCTTCCATTTAGCCAATGAGTGAACTACTTCGATAGTATCTTCTTTAGGCATTGCCTTCATGTCAAAGGCAACGGGACGTTCAACACCATTTAAGTTGTCGTTTAAGCCGGTCTTTTTTTCAACAAACATTGGAGCGGACATTCTTTGTAAACCGAGAATTTCTGCCAATTTATCTTGGAAGGTTTCACGAATAAATACAATCGCAGCTTCAGTGTCGCGCACAGTTAATGTTGGGTGATAATCTTTAGGTAAAATAAGTGTCATAATATAAGTCCTCTTTCTAATGTACTTAGAGCAAAGAAAAAGCCCTTCGCTCCCTAAAAAAACAGGGACGAAAGGCTTTTTTCCGCGGTACCACCCACATTGTCTATATTTTAATAGACCGACTCATGAAGCACTATCATGCTCCACCGGCGTGGTAACGTACCGGAGACGTCTCAACCTACTCTAAGAATTGTTGTTTCGGTGAGCTGCTAAAAGTGTTTTTCAATAATCCAGGGTCTATTAGTTTCACACTAGCACTAATTCACTGGAAAGAATTAGATTATTTACTCGTCTTTTTCATCGCTTTTTAATTTGTTTATATGTATTTAACATTATTTTTTAGAAAAAAGCAAGCAAAAAATGTAGTAAGATATTTAGGAAAGCGTTTAAGTTATAGATAATAAAAGAAATTAATTAATTTTGGAGGAATAAGAATGTTAGGATTTTCTGTTTATCTAGGACACGATTTGACGTCCGAGAATTACAATTATTTGCTGACGATGCGCAATAGTGGATTTACCTGCGTTTTTACTCAGCTAGCTGTACCTGATACTGATAGTGAGACGATTTTAAATCGGCTGGCGGACTTAACTAACTGGTGTCAAAAACTAGACTTGAAAATTATTGCAGATGTCACGGCAGATGATCTGCAAGATTTGGGTATTAATGTCAATAGTGTTGAGCAAATTAAAAGTTTGAGTCTAACTGGTCTTAGAGTAGATCATGGATTTTCTACTGATATTATTGCCAAGTTGTCCAAAGAAATGCCGATAGTTCTAAATGCCAGCATTATTACGCAACAAAATATTGATGATCTGCGTTATAGCAATGCAAATTTTGAAAAATTAACAGCAGGACATAACTTCTACCCACGTCCTGAAACAGGTCTTGATGCACACTGGATGCAAAAGAAGAATGAGTGGCTTAAGCAATATGGTTTGAAAACAGCAGCCTTTATTTCAGGAAATGGCAAATTGCGTGGACCAATTTTTGCAGGATTGCCAACGTTGGAGAAGCAGCGATATGAAAACCCATTAGCTGCGATCTTAGAATTGAAAGATTATGATTGCGATCACATTTTTGTGGGAGATCCGCAACTTACGAGGGATGCAATTGAATCGATTACTAATTATCAAAAACAGGGTGCAATTACACTGCATTTAGATACTGATATACCAGAATTGTTTGGCAATGATTGGCATAATCGTCCAGATGTGGCGCGTGACGTAGTTCGCTTAAAGGAAAGCAGAAAAAAGATGTTTTTGTCAACAGAGCCGCAAGATAATATTTATGCTAGACCAACTGGCAGCGTGACGATTGATAATCATTTGTATCCGCGTTATGAGGGCGAAATCGAGATTACTAAACGCGATTTGCCATGCAATGAGAAAGTAAATGTTTTGGCCCAGGTTAAGGATTACGATTTACCGTTATTGAAATATGTAGATTCAGATACACAGATTATCTTTAGACGAGCTACTAAAGGGGCATAGCATGATAAGTATTTCCGAGGAAATACTTATTTTTTTACACAAAAAAACCGCACTTCAATGAAATGCGGTTAACTTATCGGGAAAACAGGATTCGAACCTGCGACCCCCTGGTCCCAAACCAGGTGCTCTACCAAACTGAGCCATTTCCCGTTTTTAAGTGCGCCCTGAAGGATTTGAACCTTCAACCTTCTGATTCGTAGTCAGACACTCTATCCAGTTGCGCTAAGGGCGCATTCATCAACGACAACTAGTATAACACAATTTAAAACTCTGTCCAATCGTTTTTAAAAAATAATCAAAAAAAGCCGAGTTATTGACTACCCTACAATAACTCGACCTATATTATTCTATCGAAAAAAGATAGATAATACTATATTATCGTAATATTCTTAACAGGAAAATAATAAAAATGCAAAAATTTTATTAAAATTACTTATCACCATCAAAAATATTGTCTTTAACGATTACGTAGTCGACTAACTTAATGGAATTAAGATCGCGACCACCAGCGTATGAGATGGATGACTGCAAGTCTTCCTTCATTTCTTTTAAAGTATCCTTAATTGAGCCACGGTATGGCACTAACATTTGCTTACCTTCTACATTTTTGTAAGCACCTTTTTGAACCTCAGAGGCTGAGCCCCAGTATTGCTTGTAAGTTTTACCATTAATTTTGATTACATTACCAGGTGATTCTTCATGACCAGCCAGCATTGAACCAATCATAACCATGGTAGCGCCAAAACGAATTGACTTAGCGATATCGCCGTTATGACGAATCCCACCGTCGGCAATTAATGGCTTAGAAGCAGATTTACTGCACATTCTTAATGCGGCTAATTGCCAACCACCAGTACCAAAGCCAGTCTTCAATTTGGTAATACATGCTTTACCAGGTCCCACACCAATCTTGGTTGCGTCGGCGCCTGCATTTTCGAGTTCACGTACGGCTTCTGGCGTAGCAATATTGCCCGCTGTTAAAAATGAATCAGGTAATTTTTCCTTAATATACTTGATCATCTTAATCACGTAAACGGAGTGACCATGAGCTACATCAATAGTAATATATTCTGGTTTAAGGTTTTCCTTGACTAATTCATCAATAAAATCATATTCACTGTCTTTAATGCCGACCGAAATAGATGCAAATAATCCTTTTTGATGCATCATTTTGATGAAGGGAATTCTCTTTTCGGGTTCAAAACGATGCATTACGTAATAATAATCGTTTTGGGCTAGCCAAATAGCAAGGTTATCATCAATGACACTTTCCATATTGGCAGGAACAACCGGTATTTTAAATGTTCGGTTTCCGAATTTGACACTGGTATCTGCATCACGACGGCTTTTGATGATACCCTTATTAGGTACAAGTTGAATATCATCATAGTCAAAGGCTTCCATACTAAAGTAGTTACTCATTTTAAAACTGCTCCCTTTAATCTTGTTTGTTGACCGAGACATACTATATGGGAATAATTTGTGTTTGTCAATATGAAAATCGAACTATTAAATAATTTAAAAATAAAATAATTCGGATTTTATATTGATTATTTGTAAATTAATTGCTAGACTAGCATACGTAATATTTATAGAGATTTTTATGAGGTGAATTTTAAATGACAGCAGTCGCAGTCGTAGGAAGCCAATGGGGCGATGAAGGTAAGGGAAAGATTACTGACTTTTTGAGTAAGGATGCTGCAGTTGCAGTTCGTTCAAATGGTGGTAACAACGCAGGTCATACTATTGATATTAATGGTCAAACTTTCAAGATGCGTTTAATTCCTTCTGGTATTTTTGCAGCCAAGGACAATACAGTTATTGGTAATGGTGTCGTAATCAATCCAGAAGTAATGTTTGGCGAATTAGAAAATCTTGAAAAGAGTGGCATTGATACTAGTGGCATTGATACTAGTGGCTTGAGAATTTCTAATCGTGCCCACATCATTATGCCTTATGATATTAAGCAAGATGAATATCAAGAAGAAGCTAAGGGGGCTAACAAGATTGGTACTACTAAGAATGGTATTGGACCAACTTACATGGACAAGGCTTCAAGAATTGGAATCCGCGTTTGTGATTTGCTTGAAAAAGACACCTTTGAAGAAAAATTGCGTGCTAACCTTGAAGTAAAGAATGAATTATTTACTAAGGTTTATGGTAAGCCAGCACTTAAATTTGAAGACATTTTTGATAAATACTATGAATATGGTCAAAGAATGAAGAAGTATGTAACTGATACTTCTGTTTTAGTGAATGATGCACTTGACCAAAATAAGAAAGTTTTATTTGAAGGTGCGCAAGGTGTGATGCTTGATATTGATGAAGGTACTTATCCATTTGTAACCTCATCTAATACTATTTCTGGTGGTATTTGTTCAGGTATTGGTATAGGTGCTAATCGTCTTGATACTGTAATTGGTGTCTGCAAGGCTTACACTACTCGTGTTGGTGCCGGTCCTTTCCCAACTGAATTGCTTGATGAAGTTGGTGACCGTATTCGTGAAACTGCTCATGAATACGGTACTGTTACTGGTCGTCCACGTCGTGTTGGTTGGTTTGACTCCGTTGCATTGCGTCACTCAAAGCGTGTTGCTGGTATCAATGGCCTTAGCTTGAACTTGCTTGATGTATTTTCAGGCTTTGACAAGATCAAGATTTGTACTGCATATGAACTTGATGGTGAAAAGATTGATTATTATCCAGCAAGTTTGAAGGAATTATACAGATGTAAGCCTGTATATGAAGAACTTCCAGCTTGGGATGAAGATATTACTCAAGTTAAGACTTGGGACGCTCTTCCAGAAAATGCTAAGAAATTCTTGAACCGCGTTTCAGAGTTGGTTGGCGTTCCTTTGGTAACTGTTTCAGTTGGTCCAGATCGTGAACAAACTATTGTTTTGAAGAATCCATGGGAAATGTAATTTATGCTTGAACGTTATACTCGCCCAGAAATGGGGAAAATTTGGACAGACGAAAATAAATATGCAGCTTGGCTTGAAGTAGAAATTGCCGCAACAAAGGCTTGGGCAGAACTCGGTGAAGTGCCAGAAGCAGATGCGGAGAAGATTGCTAAGAATGCAAGCTTTACTGCAAAGCGTGTGGCTGAGCTTGAGCAAGTAACCCACCATGACGTGGTTGCTTTTACTAGAACTGTGTCTGAAAGCCTTGGCTCTGAGAAAAAATGGGTGCACTTTGGTTTGACTTCAACTGATGTGGTTGATACTGCTCAAGGCTACTTACTTAAACAAGCTGATGAGATTATCAGAAAAGATCTGCACGAATTAAAAGCAACTATTGCAGAAAAGGCTAAAAAGTATAAGTACACAGTAGAAATGGGACGTACACATGGCGTTCAGGCTGAACCAACTACATTTGGTCTCAAGATTGCTCGCTGGTACGCAGAAATCAATCGTGATATTGAACGATTTGAACACGCCGCAAAAGGCGTTGAATCTGGCAAAATTTCGGGTGCTGTTGGTACTTTTGCTAATGTTCCACCTGCAGTTGAAACTAGCGTAATGAAGCAATTAGGTTTGACACAACAGCCAATTACTAGTCAAGTATTGCCTCGTGATTTGCATGCAGAATACATTGCGACATTAGCATTGATTGCTACTAGTATTGAAAATTGGGCGACAGAAATTCGTGGCTTGCAGCGCAGTGAAATTCATGAAGTTGAGGAACATTTCCGTGCTGGCCAAAAGGGATCATCTGCAATGCCACACAAGCGTAACCCAATTGGCTCAGAAAACCTCTGTGGAATGGCTCGAGTAATGCGTGGACATGTCGTTACAGCATACGAGGATGTAGCGTTATGGCATGAACGTGATATTTCACACTCTAGTGCAGAGCGGGTTATCTTGCCTGATACGACGATCGGAATTGACTACATGTTGCACCGCTTCAATCGAATTTTGACTAACTTAGATGTATTCCCTGAAACGATGCTTAAGAATATGGATCGTACATACGGATTAATTTACTCTCAACGAGTGTTACTTAAGTTGATCGATGAAGCAGGTCTATCTCGTGAAAAAGCTTATGATATGGTACAGAAGCTAACTGCTAAATCATGGAATGAGCAAAAGCAGTTTAAGCCGTTGGTTGAAAACAGTGAAATTATGAATTACCTATCCAAGGAAGATATTGATGATGCATTTGATTATCATTATCACTTGCGTCATGTTGATGAAATTTTCGAAAAACTTGGTTTAGATGATTAAGTGAAAGACGCTTGGAATTTTCCAAGCGTTTTTTTGCTAGAAACAATTGTTAAAGTAACTGAATGGGCGTACTATTTTAGTATAACAATAGTTGAACGATGAAGGTGAATATTATGAATAAAAGTACTATTAAAACCGCATTTGTAACGGCACTAGTGCTAGTAGTGGGAGTAATCTGCATTTTTTCATTTCATAACTCTTTTACTGATAGATTAAATCCATTTATTTCTCAGGAAATAAGTTATGCTAAGGTAAATAAAGGTACACAACAGTATTACAACGTAAAAGCATACAATCTTAAGACTAAAAAGAATATATCGTTAAAGAAAGTCGGTGGCTACGATCCATCAGGCCAATATATTTCAATTCAACACAAGGGGCAATACGTTAAATCAATCAAATACATCACTAGAAAACAATTTATGCAAGCAAAAGAATAGTAAAAAAGCGTTTGGAAATAATAATCCAAGCGCTTTTCATATGCAACAGTAATGCTGTTATACTAGTATTATTATGCATACAGGAGAAAAATAATGAAAAAGACTTTAACTTTTGTTTTTAGATTACTAGTATTGCTATGTGGCATTGCATTAGCTGGTTTTATCGTGTGGCAGCTGTTTACTAACGCACCAATGCTTGATGTTAACGTTCAGACTAAAGGACCAGTGATTATCGTAATTTATAGTTTGGTAGCGTTAATTACCTTAGGTGCTGCTATCAGCTTCTTTACTGATAAAAATATGGGTTCAACAATCTTTTTAGGTGGCTTACTGACAGTAATTGCAATAATTTTGTGGATTCAAAATCAAGACTTGGCAGATATTTATCGCTGGTATTTTATTTACGGCCTGCTTGTATCGCTACTCAGTCCATTTTTTAGAAAAGAAAACTAAAAAATTGAAAAATCTTCATTTTCTGAAAAAAATTTTTGCGTTTTTTTGCGTAATAAGTAATAGGGGAATAAAACTCTCAGATTTTTAGAAATGAGGATTTTTTTATGTTAGAAAATGAAATGTCACCGGCAATGGTGGATCACTTGGCCGCAGGAATTATGAAGAAGTATAATGATCAGCTTCTTTCAGCAGTACAAAGAATGCTTCCTGAACTCAATATTCAGGAAGCAAAATCACTTGATGATCCAAATAGAAATGTCTTAGATGAAAAAGCAATCGTACATGTAATTGCGCGAGACAATAGGCGCAATAAATACGGGTTAATCATTCAAGTAGGGTCGCAAGAACCAGGAGAAAACATTCTGGAAGTTGCCAACGCTTATCAGGAAGAAATAATCTATGGCGGGCTAGGTGGCTGTCCGGAAAAAGAATTCAAAGCGACATATGTGATCTTTCTTTGCCGAATAGATCCTTTTGGCAAGGGGAAACCTCGTTATGAGTATTATGGTGGTAAATATAATAAAGAAACGCACCAAACTTCTGCAGCACCAAATGTGATCTTCATTAATATAGATGGGGATAGTAAAGGATATGCTTAGCAAATATGTGTTTAAGAGAAATGCTTTAGTGCAATTCAATTAGTCTTTGCTGCTTAATTTTATAGATTTGTTGGCAAAATTGGGTTAAAAATTTGCGATTGTGGGATGCAATAATACAAGTGAGATGCGACTGTTTTAGCATTTGGGCCAAGGCCGTCACACTTTCTGGATCAAGATAGTTAGTTGGCTCATCAAGTAATAGAATAGATTCTTGTTCAAGGTATAGCTGCTTGATTAATGCTAATTTAGCAAATTCGCCACCACTCAAATCCGTGAGTCTTGTAGTCAAATCGACAAACATATCCATTTTAACTAAAAGACGCTTAACTTCAGTTTTGCTCAAAATAGTCTCGTAAAAGAAATCTGCTACTGTGGCAGGTTTCTTTTGTTTAGTCGTATTTAAACCAATGTAGCTGGCTGGTGGCAAAGATTGCTGCTGATTAATGTAGTGTTCTAAATATTTGAGCAATGTTGTTTTACCGCAGCCGTTGGGGCCGATTAATCCAATAATATCGGCTGTTTGCAAGTTTAACTGTGTATTAGATAATAAAGTCTTATTTTGGGGACTGAGTAATTGATCTATTTTGATAGAGTAATTATGTATTTTAGTCGGCCACTTTTTAAATTCAGGAAGTTTAAGTTGATGTTGATATAGGTGCTGTTTCTCTGGAAGTTTAGCCAGTTCACGTTCAGCTCGCTTAAGCCGACTATTTAATCCTTTTTGGACATGATCATGGCTTCGCGAAGGATAGCGACCAGTATTGTCTTGTGTTTTAGCAAAATGATTATAGTCAGTACTCTTTTGCTTTAAAGTAGAGACTTTTTCAGTAATTTGTTGCTTTAATATATCTCGCTTTTCGTTAAAATTGTGTACGGCTTGTTTATCTAATTGTTTTTGTTCGAGATACTGTGCGTAATTTCCTGGGTAATAAACTGCATTATTTGGCTGCAGAATAATAGTTCTCTCACATAGTTGGTTGATAAAATCCAGATCATGGCTAGCTACTAGAATTGCTCCATCATAATTCTTGAGTAAGTAGAGTAAATTCTGGATATTTGTGTCATCTAAGTAAACTGTCGGCTCGTCCAATAAGAGAAGAGAACCAGGAAGCCAAATAGTATTTTCAATTAAATCTAATCGCTTTTCACCAGCGCTCTTTGAGTCATTAATTACAGTTTGATCATTGACTTGAGGTACATAATTAATTTCACCGTGACAAATAATCTGTCCATCATCTGGTTGGATTTGCTTACGAATTAGGTCAATTAGTGTAGATTTACCAATTCCATTAGGCCCAACTAGAGCAACACGTTCACCATTAGCAATAGAAAAATTTAGATCGGTGAATAAATTGCGCTTAGGGTAGGAAAAATCCACATGACTGACACTAAGAAGAGTTTTATTGAATTTTGTTTCTGACATAAGTAACCTGCTTTTTTGAAAAAGTCAGGACTTGTCATCCTGACTAATGACAGTTTGACAAGTTGTTTTTACGAATCCTCATAGTTACACCTTGCTTTCTATAGATTTGACTATAATTATAAAAAAATTAAAAGATAAATCAATAAAAAACGCTAAGTTTCTCAACTTAACGCAATAAATTAAAAATGAAATGCGGCAGCAGCAATCATGATAGCTGCTAGAAAACCGATGATAGTCAATTGCATTTTCTTAGTAATTACTAGATATGCAATGAATTCACGCACAAAAGCATTTAAAGTGAAGTACCATTTAGTTTTGGCACCATAACCAGTACACTTGAGTCCTTGACGTTTAGCTAAAACCAGAGCGCGATACACATGGTAGGAGCTGGTTACAATACAGAAGCGACTATTTGGTTTCATCAGTGCATGTGAGAATTGCAAGTTCTGCTGGGTAGTTTTGGATTTATTTTCGATAATAATATCGTTTTTATTAATACCCAGTTTTTCAGCATATTCAGCCATAGCAACTGCTTCAGGAATGTCTTCACCAGGTCCTTGGCCACCAGACATGATTAACTTAGAGCCAGGATTTTTGTGATAAATTTCTATTCCCCGGGAAATTCTTGCTGCCAGAAGTGGTGTTACCTTTGTTCCCATAATGCCAGCGCCTAACACTACGATGTAGTCTAAGTGCGGCATGTGCCAATTAATTAAATTAATCCAAGAAGTTAAAGTATACATCATCATGATAGTGACTAAGTAGATGATGACTAGCCATAGAAAAATATAGGGATACTTTAACCAGCTATCATGACTAATTCGTCCCACAAGAGGATATAAAAATAGGAAGAAGATAATGGAAATCCCCATGCCCAGAGAAAGATAATTTGTCCAGCGGTTTCCTTCTTTGATAATGATTTTAATGCCATCGTAGAAAAACATAATGATCAAAGTTAATGCAAAGATAATCGTTCCAGCCATCACAGCAAATAGCGCAATCACAAATAATGGCAAAATCCAGTCTTTGTAATGTGGATCAAGGTCAGCGATATTAACCAGAATGACTACACCTAAAAATAAAAAACTAAATAAGGTGATAACTAAGCTAACTCCAGCGCGTAAGGAACGACGTTCGTGAGTAATGATCCAAATGAATCGGCCAAAGCACAGCAAGAAGATCAAAATAGTAATTAAAATGGGATAATTCATAATTTACCTCGAAAAATATTTACTAAATCAATTATAAAAGGACTAGACAAAATTTTGAAATCATTATACAATTTTTGCATAATTAGATAATTATTAAAAGAGGGTGAGAATATGAATGGCAATATTAGTGATCATATGAATAAAAGAGAATTGAAGCACTGGCTTAGCGAGCGAAAGTTTAGTCGCTGTGTATTATATTTTGAGTTAGTTTATGTAGTAGTTTTACTATTCACATTGATGTTTGACTTTAAAGTTTTTATGCATTTGATTGCATTTCAAGGGATTGCAATTCTGATTTATTATTCAATTGGTGCCTTTCTTGATCGAAGGATAGTGATTAAAAAACACGATACATTCTGGGAAACACTGACTAGTATTAGATTTACTAAAAACGTATTTCTTCGCTTATTTGAATTCTTGCTCTTTTGGGCAAATATCGGTTTAAGTATTGCTTTTGCACGTCAGCTTTGGACTGACATTTTGGCTAAGCCGCTTACCGGTAATTTTGCCAATCTCTTTGAAAATGTTTGGCTGATTGGTGATGGCCTATATGTTGTTCTACTCTTTTGTGTGGAGGTCGGTATTTTAGGTGGAAATCGTAAATTAATTCGTGCGTCTAGCGTTTTAACTGTTGTTTTATCACTGATCTTGCTTTTCATGCAGCCAAGCATGCAAGTAGCTACTGTTATTGGCTTGATTCTCAGTGGGGCAAATTTCTGGTTGAGTTTTCGTAATAAGATTTAGTGGGGAGAAGTCTTATGCAAGATCCTAATTCAAAAACATTCCAAACTATTTTCAAAAATAAACAGCGTCTGCATTTCTTTCTTTATGCAGAGCTGATCTATGTAGTAATTTTGTTATTGACGGTAATCTATGCCTTTCCAATTTTCATGCGTTTAATTGTCATCCAGTTTGCTGTGATTGCTATTATGCTAATTGGTTCTGGTCTATTGAACTGGTATGACAAGAAGACGGGCAGAGCTGTAGTAGCAAAAAAAGATCACGAGTTTTTCTTAAAAACCTTTATCGATGAAACGCCAACTCAAAAGGTGAAGTCAGTTTTTCGTACGATTAGCTTTATCACGATCTTAGCTGCATTTGTGATGGTATTTTTTGGCTGTGCTCAGATTTTTACTGATTTGAGTGTAAAAGTAAAGCCAAGTGATCTAGCAATTATTGAGAATTTGTTACTGTTAGTTGACACATTTTATGTGCTAACTATGTTTGGCATTATGTGTGGTCTGCTTTTTGGCAAAAAGCGAATGGAACGCAATTCTAGTTTAGCAGCAGGCTTTCTTTCACTTGTTTTAATTGCCTTTCATCCAGAATCTTGGTTGCTTTTTACAATCGGCTTATTGGCTAGCGTGTCAGGTTATACGTTATATAGATTAAATCAACTTTAGAAGCATTGAACCTTTCCTTTAGCCCATGTTACAATGAAAAACATTAATCTAAAGGATGTGTGAATGTGAATCAGCGTTATAAAGGATTGACTTTAGCTGTTGTCGGTGCCTGTTTTTGGGGTGCATCGGGTACGGTGATTCAATTTTTAGCGCCAGTTTTCATAATTATATATTCTTCATTGAGAAGTAAGATGTGGCTACGAAGAATTGATGCGATTTCAATTGTGGTAGCAGTTGTAGGAACCTTCATCTTGGCTACAGGTGGCAGATTCGATCAACTTGCTTTATCACCGCTTGCTTGTTTCTGGGGCTTAATTGCGGCTTTTTCTGAAGCGATTAATACAGTATTACCTGGGAAATTATTCAAAAAGTATGGGCCGATTCCAGTAATCGGCGCAGCAATGTTGGTTGCAGGCATTGCCTTTTTACCAATTTACTTCACTCAACCAATGCCAAAACTTGCACCAGTTGATGTTTGGGTAATTGTTTATATTATTATTGGTGGAACATTGTTAGCTTATACAATGTACTTATCTAGTGTGCAGTATATTGAACCAAGTACGGTAGGGATGCTTGGAGCCTTCGAGCCACTGATTGCAACGATCCTGTCAGTTTCACTGCTTCATGCGGACTTTGGCCCAATGGACATGTTTGGTGGCTTTTTAATTATTGTTGCTACATTCATGCAGCTAATGCCTAGCAGAAACCCAATTAAGAAAAACAATGAATAAAAAATTAACGGACTAGTTCAAGCTAGCCCGTTTTTGTTATGATAGAGTATGTTAGTTTTAGAAAAGTTGGGGATTAAAAAGAATGGTTACACAAAAACAACGGCGCCTGTGGGCCTTTTTAGCTGGATTAGCTTGCGTAATGTGGGGAATATCAGGTCTATTTGCTAAGAGTCTATTTAATACTAGTCCTGACATTACACCAATGTGGCTATCACAGATTAGAATGGTAACTTCAGGCATTATTTTGTTAATTGTAGCTGGCGTATTAAAGCAAAAGCCAATCGCTACAATGAAAAATAAGCATGACGCGTGGACGATTATCGCATATGGGATTTTTGGTTTATTACCAGTCCAATTGTTTTACTTTATTGTAGTACAACAAGCTAATGCTTCGATTGCCACGATTTTACAATTTGTTGGTCCCTTTTTTGTAATGGGCTACCTAGCTGTAACGCATAAGCAAGTAATGCGGCGAATAGATGTGCTTGCTGCCATCTGTGCCTTTATTGGCGTAGTATTGCTGGCGACACATGGGCGTTTTAATCACTTTGCTTTAACGCCTAGCATTCTATTCTGGGGTTTGCTTTCAGCTGTTGGAGTTGCGACCAATACATTAATTCCAATCAGTGTGTTGAAGCGAGTTTCTAGTTTAGTCGTTACAGGTTGGGGATTGCTGTCAGCGGGAATTTGCTTAATGATTGTGCACCCACAGATGCCGCATATTCCGAATACGCCACATGTATGGCTAGATGTGGTGGCAGTGATTGTGATTGGAACCCTGATTCCATTCCAATTAATGACTAATTCGCTGCGCTTTATCAAGGCATCAACGGCAAGTTTGCTAGATGCTTTTGAGCCTTTTTCTGCAACCGTTGGTTCAGTTATTTGCTTTGGTTTGGTGATGACCCCAATGGACTGGATTGGTTCGATTTTAGTTGTGCTGGCAGCTATGGCCTTGAATATTTCACCTAAGAAAAAGAAAGTTAAAAAAGCTCATCAATAAAGTTGAAGTGCCTCATAATTGTTAGACATAAAATCTAATAATTATGAGGTATTTTTTTATGACCAAATATTCGACTGAATTAAAAATTGAAATTGTTTCCAAATATTTAAATCATGAAGATTCAATAAAAGGTTTAGCTAAACAATATAATATTCATTGGACTCTTATTCGTAGATGGATTGATAAGGCTAAGTGTCAAGGTTTAGCTGCCTTATCTGTTAAACATACTAAAACTACTTATTCTTCTGACTTTAGGCTAAATGTGGTACGCTACTATTTAACACATTCTATTGGAGTTTCAAAGGTAGCGGCTAAGTTTAATATTAGTGATTCTCAAGTATACAATTGGGCTAAAAAGTTCAATGAAGAAGGATATGCTGGGCTGCTGCCTAAACAGAAAGGTCGGCCTAGGAAAGTGCCTAAAAAGAGTAAGAAGACAACTAAAAAGTTAGAACTTAGTGAAAAGCAAAAGTATGAAGAAAAAATTCTTAAGCAGGAAGCTGAATTAGAAAGACTTAGAGTGGAAAATCTTGTCTTAAAAAAAGTGGCTGCCCGATATCCACGTTATCCAACAAACAAAAAACACAATTAATACAGGATATTCGGGCAAAACACCATCAAATTAAACTTAAGGTCTTATTTAAAGTGCTCAAATTAAATAGAAAGACTTACTATGACAATGTAAAAAATAGAATTAATCAAGCTGATAAGTATGCTTTAGTAAAAGAGAAGATTCAAGAAATCTATTATGGCTATGAAGGACAAGAAACATATGGTTATCGTCCTATGTGGGGAGCGTTAAGAGATGAAGGATTTAAACTTTCTCTAGAAACAGTACGTAAGTTAATGAGAAGTTTAGGAATAAAAACAACAATTTATCATAAAAATACTGGTAAATATAGTTCGTATAAGGGTAATGTAGGAAAGAAAGCACCAAATATCCTAAATCAAACTTTTGATGAAACTATCCCCTATAAAGTTCTTCATACCGATGTAACTGAATATAAACTAACTAGCGGCAAGAAAGTTTATATTTCTCCTGTAGTAGATGAGGCTTCTTTGGAGATTCTAGCTTGTGCAGTAAGTTATTCTCCTGAAATGAAAACTATTTATAATATGCTAGATGAACTAGCAGATAATCTTCCACCAGGAGCTGCTCCTATCCTTCATTCAGATCAAGGCTTTCAATATCAGAATCCAGGCTATCAGGCTCGACTAAAGAAAATGAATATAATCCAAAGCATGTCCCGAAAAGGAAATTGTCATGATAATGCACCAGGAGAAACGATATTTAATTTAATGAAGAGAGAAAAACTGAATCGACTTAAGATTGGAAGTTTAGAAGAGATGAAGGAAATTCTGAAAGATTATATTTATTGGTTTAACAATGTTAGAAGATCAAACAAATTAAAATACACGACTCCTGTAAAATACAGAAATCGTGTATTATCAAATCTTTAAAATTTTATAAATGTCTAACTTTTCTATGGCACTTCAAGTTGAGGATGCCTAGTAGGTATCCTTATTTTTGTGGTTTAATTATTAGGTGAATGAGAAAGAAAAAGGTGAACGAGATGGTACCGGCAAAAACACGAAGATTGTGGACATTTCTAGCAGCAATGGCAGCTGTAATGTGGGGTGTGTCAGGATTATTCGCTAAAGGATTGTTTGATATTAGTCCTAAATTAACACCAATGTGGTTAACCCAAGTCAGGTTGATTATTTCAGGGGCAGTTTTATTAATTGTCTCAGGATTTTTTAAACAAAAGCCAATAGCTACGTTGAAAAATAAGCACAATGTTTTGGTTATTATAGCCTATGGCATATTTGGATTATTGCCAGTGCAGCTATTTTATTTTATGTGTATTCAAGTGGCTAATGCTTCGATTGCGACTATCTTACAATTTATTGGACCATTTTTTGTGTTAGGATATTTAGCCATCACGCACAAGCAAGTTATGCGTAGATTGGATATCATAGCGGCGTTATGTGCTTTTTTAGGAGTGTTTTTATTGTCAACTCATGGTAAATTTAATCATTTGGCCATTACGCCAGTTGCACTATTTTGGGGCATTTTGTCTGCTTTTGGTGAGGCTACTTATACTTTGATTCCGGTTAACATTGTTAAAAAGGTTTCTAGTATGGTAGTAACAGGTTGGGGGATGATTTTTGCTGGAATCAGTTTATTGATAATTGATCCGCAATTTCATGCAGTTCCCAATAAGCCTGAAGTTTGGCTGTATACTGCGGCAGTTATTGTAATTGGGACGATTATTCCGTTTCAAATTATGGCAAACGCGCTGCGGTATGTAATTCCATCAACTGTAAGTTTATTAGATGCTTTTGAACCATTTTCAGCTACAGTTGGTTCTGTCCTTTTCTTTGGGTTAGTAATGATGCCAATGGATTGGGTTGGTTCAATCCTTGTGGTTGTGGCAGCGATGGCTTTGAATTTGACGCCGAAACAGAAGAAAAATAAGATCAATCAAAAAACGGAGCATTAATTTGCTTCGTTTTTTAAGAGCTATTTGCGTTTCATTTTTCTAATTTTAAGGTAAGAATAAATCATTGAGATTAAGAAAATAATGTCTAGTGGAACGGGAACAATCAATAGAAACAGGGCACCTAGACCGTATTTTAATCCAATGAATAAGTTGATACCTGCAATTACTAGGAATTGGATTAGGATATCCCAATAGCCTACTTTATTCAAATAAAATAGTTGATATTTTTTATAAAATGGTGAGTAGGTTAGTACAATTACTACGATAATTAAGATGATTGCTGTTAAAATTTTAGTGTCCATTGTTGTTCCTGTGATGTCGATAATTGTTTTGCATCTTGATATCAATATATATTCCAACTGCAGTTAATAAACTCCAGATGATTGTATATGGGATTCTGACTATTACTAAAGTAATATAGGTACTCCAATCTAGAGTAAAAGGAAAGACTAAAAATATCCATGGGAGACTAATTAGAGTGACCATTACCAATTTACGATAAGGATAATATTTTTTATAGGTTACGCGTGCATTGATAATTTTATAGATGCTAATTGCGGTGAATATCGCCATAATTGTAACAGCGATAAACACAATGATACTAGTCATAATTATTCCTTCCTAATTTTATGTTTTTCATAAAGATAGACAATTTAAGCTGAAGTTTTTATAGAGATCAACGACTGATATAGAAGTTAACTATTCAACCTTCTTTTGAAAAATTATATTAGTAACACAAACCAAAAATACAATGATGTTATAAATCAGAAAAATGCTGACAACGAGACCAAAAGTATAGGTCTTGAACCAGAATAGAATTACGATTGCAGAAAGAATTAAGATTAGACTGATCGTAAGCCAGTTAAGCTTGTGAAATTGCAATGTAATACCTGAGGCAAAAGTGCAGATAATGGCAGTAGTTAAAGAGATAATGCCAATGGTAGATGAGTCATAGGCAATAATTTCGCGCAGTTCTGAAACGAGTGAAAGTCCTAAAATTAGCGCGATTAATATTAAAAAGTGGCGTACATAACTATCTATCTTATCCATAATAAAAAACTCCTAAATTAATGTATTAAGCATATAGAAAATTATAGTGTTTTTCAAGTTAAGCAAAATTTACAAGAAATAGCAGATTTTGTTACATTGCTTAATTTTATAGTAGTCATTTTAAAACAAGACTGTAATATTTCTCCGGTAATATAGAAAACGTTGAAAGATAAGAAGTGTTAAGGGGAAATAAATTGAGTTTTAAACGTAGTTTAGTTAAGTTTGCCACAGTTTTGTCAGTATTTTTTACAGGAATTTCATTCATTAATGTTCCACTTCAAACACAAACTGTCCAAGCAGCTAGTCAAAGCAAAACAGAAAAACGTAACGCCGTAGTTAAGCTTGCTAAAGAACAAGTTGGTAAGAGTTACGTTTATGGGGCTACTGGTCCTTCAGCCTTTGACTGCTCTGGCTTAGCTCAATACGTTTATAAAAAGGCTGCTAAAAAGACACTACCTAGAACCACTTATGGTCAAGTTACTAAAGGTAAAAAGGTTTCGTTAAGTCATCTTAAGAAAGGCGACTTGTTGTTCTGGGGTTCTGCCTCAGCTCCTTACCATGTTGGTATTTATGTTGGCGATGGACAATATGTGCATGCTGCAACTCCTAGTCAAGGGGTAAGAAAGCAATCTATAAGTGCTTACTTTTATCCATCAGCAGCTAAACGTGTTTTAAATTAATTTGACGAAAAAGCCCAGTCAGAAAATTCTGACTGGGTTATTTTTTATTCTGTAACTTTTTCTGCTTCGCTAACTCGCTCTTTGTGCCAATCAAGAATCATTTTCATAATGGCATTAGCTACGTTAGTGTTCTTGAGTAATGGACCATGTGAATATGAGCCGATAAAGTTGCGGTAGCGCAAGCCTTCAACGTGGTCTTGTGGGTTGTTGCCGTAACCTTCGATCATGTCTCCGAGGGGGTGCAGCTTATCCTTATTGTCGAAGTAAGTTTGACCAGAGTGGTTTTCAAAAGCCTTAACCTCACCCCATTCGGTCATGTAACGGGTGTCACCGATCATTCGCTTGTCGCTCTTGAAGACTGTGTGTAGTGGCAAAATATCCAAACCTGGAATAGTTACGCCAGAATTAGTCTTGTAGTAACTACCCATTAGTTGGTAACCACCACAAATGCAAAGCATCGGCTTGTCATCGTTGATGTATTTTCTCAATGTTTCTTTGTGACGTGGCAAGTCTTTAGCGACAACAGTTTGTTCAAAGTCCTGGCCGCCGCCGAAGAAAATGAAATCGTAGTCAAAGGCGTTGAATTCGTCACCAAGTGAAATATTATCAACTTGAGTGTCGTAGCCTTCACGCTTTAGTAAAAAGCTCAAGATTTTAACATCGCCTGAGTCACCGTAAGTATTCATTAAATCTTCGTAGAGGTATGCAATTTTAATTAATTTATCGCTCATTTTATTGTCCCTTAGTTTGTTTAATTTCTTCTGTCTAGTATAGCTTAATAGCTAGAATGGGGCAAAGGATTAATATTTGAATACTGTACTTGATGAAGCTAGTATGACATCAATAATGTGTACAGTATCGTTTTCGATAAAGTAGAATATAGCGTATTTTTTGAAATTAACTCGTCGGTATTTTCCTGAAGGAGTTTTTCTATATCTTTCTGGAAAATAATTTAACGCTTGCATAGTTTGCTCAAGATCTTTTACATAATTTTGAGCTGTTTGGTGAGATTGAGATACTTTTAAAATAGACTGGTATATTTCTTTAAGTGCTATAGTTACGTTAGGTGTTACTTTGATTATGTATTTTTGCATAATGCTTATATTCCTAACTCCTTATTTAACTTATCAAACGCTTTGCTAATCTCAATACCTTTACCGTTTCTTGCATCTTGAGCATGTTTAGCTAATCTTGCTTCAAGTTGTTCCTTGGTCATCTTGTTCATGTTCATCCAATCAGGGGTAACTTCAGCTAATTTGTCCTCCCAGTTAGACTTAGCGACCTCATATTGAGCTGTAGCTTCTGCAACCATCATTGCAGTATCGTGATCGTTTTTATTTTCTCTTTTCTTTGAGGACAGATCAAAAGGAATACTGTCAGTTAATGCAATTTGTCGTAAGTACATGTCAATTGCGACTGACATTGGAATGCCAAGTTGGTTTAACACTTTTTCTGCGTTTTGCTTAGTTTCCTTATTAACACGAATGTTAATTGCTGCTTTTTCAGTCATAGTTTTCTCCTTTGTAGTTGTATGATAGTTAATAGATAGTTAATAGATAGTTAATAGCTACATAATATCATATAGGGATTATTCATGCTATAGAGACGATCAATGATTCGATTCTGTCATCGATGATTCCGATTGGCTCATTTTTAGGCGGGCTGATTGTAGCGCGTTTTGGTGCAGATTGGGCGATTGCACTTGAGGGAGTTGCTCAAATTTTGACAGCAGGATATTATTTTGTGATTGAGAAAAAGAAGTAAATAAATAGCAGTGGTCGACTAGATCATTGCTTTTTTTGTAAAGAAGAGCGGTCAAATGATCACCACAATGTGTCTCTAATTGAACTGTCCCATGGTTAATCATTTTTTCAACCATTTACGATTATTGCTTTTGGTAGTAATATAAGTAAAAATATAGTACAATAAGTTGTACAATATAAGGAGGGATTAGTCTATGGATGCGGTTAATTACAGTAATTTTCGTAAAAATTTAAAGCATTATTTTAAGCAAGTCAATGATGATAGTGAACCTTTGATCGTAACTAATAAAGAACCAGAGGATAATGTGGTTGTATTAGGTAAAGAAGATTATGATGCCTTGGTTGAAACATTAGAAATTCAATCTAATCAATACCTAATGGACAAGATTGAAAGAGGGCGTAAACAAGTTAGTGAAGGCACGATAAAGCAACATGAACTAATTGATCCTGAGCAGGTAACAAAATCATGATCGTAGCATGGACGGATGATGGTTGGAACGACTATGTGTATTGGTATGACGATGGTGATTATAAAAAGGTATCAAGAATAAACGATCTTGTGAAAGATATGAAAAGACATCCATTTACAGGTATTGGTAAGCCTGAACCCTTAAAGAGAAATCTATCAGGGTTATGGTCAAGACGAATCGATTCGAAAAATCGGATCGTCTATGATTGTCATAAATCAATGATAACTATATATTCATGTAAGGATCACTATTGATAATTGGAGTTTTGCAGCAATGATTAATTTCATTGCTGCTTTTTTCATTGACTAAAAAATATAAAGTGCTATTTTTATTAAAATTGGACAGGGGGATTGCTATGAAAATTGGAGTTTCAACAAGTTTAAAAATATATGTGTAATTGTGTTTCTTAAGTGTTATAAAGTGTGTTATAATCTCGCTACAAGGTGGTGAGATTTTTTATGTCTAGAATTATGTATTTAAA
>NZ_PCYV01000036.1:0-22392 GCF_002553785.1 Lactobacillus sp. UMNPBX15 | reverse complement strand
CAAAATGTATGAAAATAAAACATAGTCATACATTTGCTTACATTTTTCATAGCAGCTGTAAATATCACACAAAAAATATTTACAGCTCTTTATTATTTTCAATTTTTTACGCTACCATCTTTTCATAAATGCGATACATCCGATTATCATAAGCGCACATTGAAATGTCCAACTTATAACCTGAATTTTCTTTCTGCCACTTTTCAATCGCGTCAACTGCGATCTTAGTTGCATCTTCTGCAGGATAGCCATACACACCCGTAGAAATAGCTGAAAAAATTACGCTATGCAATCCCGCTTTCTTTGCCAAAGCCAGTGAATTATAGTAGCAAGAAGCTAGCATATGTGCATCACTAGTCTTGCCAGCATAAACCGGGCCTACTGTATGAATTACATATTTCGCAGGTAAATTATAGCCATGTGTTATCCTTGCTTCACCTGTTGGACAACCATGCAAAGTCATGCATTCTTCAAGCAAACGTGGACCCGCTGCTCTATGAATGGCACCATCAACGCCGCCACCACCAAGTAATGAATTATTAGCCGCATTAACGATCGCGTCGGCTTTCATCTTAGTAATATCGCCTTTAATAATTTTTATGTCTTTCATAATTATGTCCTTAGAAATAACCAACATTTCTTTCTACCACCATTCTAACACCAATAATATTGGTTTGATCCAAAAAAGAATACAAAGCATCCCGTTATTTTTATATTACGAACTTGAATTGATTTCTATCTTTAGTATCCTAATATTAAGTTTAGCGTTATAGGAGCAACGAAATGAAAATTCTACGACGCAGTTTATGCATCATTTCGATCATCTTATTTTCTTTTGCTTTAAGCATTCTCATTCCCAGTGTTCAAGCTAGCAAAATAGTTTTAGATGATCTCATCATATTTTTATATTTAATTGGAATCGTAATTCTGGGCATTCTGTTGTTGTCTAACAGATTCGATTACCTATCGTTTAGTCTGAGTATAATTCTGCTGCTCACAACTAGCATTGCTTGGATCAGATTCCCAATGATTAGCATTATTTATACTTTTTTTATAGCTTATCTGAGTATATGCTTACTAACAATTTTTATTGCTAAAAGGATTAAGAAATAAGTCACTATGTTTTCTAAGAAAGAACTAAAAATCATCAATAACGCATTAATTATTATCTATTTGCTTTCAGTCGGCCCAACATTCATCTTCGGTTTTACTAAATCAAATGATTTCACAAGTACTTTCTTTTTAATTGCAAATATCATTTTAGTTTGTTTATTCATTATCATTGCTATCAGAATTGCTAAAATCAATTTCAGGCTAAAGACACAATATTATCCACTAGGCTTCATCACTCTTATTTCAATAATAGAACTAGCCTACCCTGGACTGACATTAAATGAGCGCATTAGCAATTATTTTGCTATCGGCAATATTATTTTAGGCTTGCTAACTACTAAAATCTCAAAGAAATTAGTTTAAATATAGGACACAAAATGAAATATCTGAAAATTCCAAGATTAATTAACAGTATTTTGATTACTTTACGTCATACTGCTATAAATTATTGAATTCTTATTACTTTAAAACTACATCAGGTATTTTCAATCATTCAATAAAAAATAAGACTAGCACTAAGCCAGTCTTATTTTCTATTAATCAACTATTCTTTGGGTGAGAATTGCCATACTGTTCCATCTTGGCTACGGTATGAGCCATCACTCATCTTTGTAAATATAAAGACAACTTTTTTCGTCCTAATTGTGTAACCGTTGTTTGATTCAGTTGTATCAACTCGGCCCAAATCAGCCTTAACACCTGTTTGGGGTGGATTATTTTTCTTAGTAGAATATGCTTGTAAAATTTCTTTATTAAGTTTAGTCTTCTTTTGCTCAGAGTTGTTACTATTTTTAGCAACTAAAATAGCATGATTCTTTGTAAAATACAGATCAAACCAATTACTTAAGCGATTTTCTGTGTTGTCTACTGTTAATATTCGATTAACCCAGTTTTTAGGTACCGTTGTTTGATTATTGTAGAAAAACATTCCACCAATAACTGCTACAAGTACTGTAACTACTGCAATTACGGATAACGTCATTTTCTTTTTCATAATACGTTTCCTCTTAAATTCAGCATTAATTATTTGGCACTAAGCCTCTCGAAATAAGTCTTACATTTCCTGAATACATGCTAACCCATCGGTTTCTATTTGTTTTAAAATTGTGATCCATCCAGGTACTGTTTCTATACAAATAGCCACTGTAGGCACCATCATTTAATAAACCTTAGACGGAGTTGTATTAAGTAAATTCATAGCATCAACTTTGCTTGAAAATGTAAGTAAAGTTGTACCAACTAATCCTACTAGTGATAATGAAACTAGTTTTCTTGAAATTGATTTCATTTTTATACCTCCATACATTATCTTTATACAGATAAAGTACCTTCACTCTCTGGCCAAATCATTATTATTTTCTCCTTTCGTATCTTGATTATCCCATGAAACTCTAATATTACTTCTAAAGTTGCGTATCACAAAACTACTCTTTCCAATTAGTCACCCTATCTTCATATCCTAGAGAAATAAGCATGGCTTTTACTTCTTTAGCTTTTGCTATATTTCCTTCATACAAACATTTATAGAAACTCCCACATGCCTTATAAAAAAGAAAATGATTAGTATTGTTCAAATTCAGTAAGTAATCTAAACAATTTTTAACCTGATTTCCTTTTAAGCCATAATTACGCCAGCAATAAAGGTAATTGATACAAATACTTGCTATCCTATCTTCATATTTCTCTGAATATGAAACCTTCTCATTGTAATGTTTCAAAAGAAAACTAATATAATTATCTGCTTGTTCTGTAGAAAAAACAGGAATACAGTTAGCGAATAATCGCAGCATATCAATATTTTCTACCCAGTTATCTTTTGCATTAAATTCAGCAATAATTGTACTTTTGAATTCGTCACCTAACCTATCCAATTGATTTCGTACAATTGCTACTGCAACAACTACTCTGTACTTAAATATTCTGCTATCAGATAATTTCATTACTTCTTGCAAACATTCTTCGATTTTTTCTTTATTTGAACCATTAAATGCACTTTTCAGTTTGTTTTCAAGTTTTAATTCAATTAAGTCCTCTTCTGATAAAAAATCATCTTTAATTTGTTCCAAAAACTGATCTACATCAATATGATGGGCAAACAAGATCTTAAATAGACTTTCTGCAGAAATTCCTTCTATTCCTCGTTCAATTTTAGAATAATGGCTTTTATGAATTATTCCTTGAATCATTTCATCTTGCGTTAGTCCTAAGTGTATTCTTTCTTGTTTCAAGGCTTCACCGATAGTCATCTTTCATCCCTCCAATTTAACTTCAACTATACTATCTTTTTAATTTTCTCTCCATACAAAAACGCCTTGCCCGAAAGCAAAGCGTTTTTTAGCATAAGCAATATTTGCATTAACCCTTATCGGCACCAGCAGTAATTCCGTTAACGTAGAACTTCTGCATGAAGACGAACAAGATAGTAATAGGGATAGCGATGATTACACACCCTGCAACGAATTGAGCGAAGTATGCAGTCGCGTTACCTTTAGCTGTGTGCACCATGTTGTACAAACCATAAGCAACTGTATAAGTCTTAGCATTTCCTGAAGTTGAAAGAATAATACCTGAGAAAATGAAGTCTGTCCATGGAGCGATGAAGGCGGTCAAAGCAGTATAAACAATCATTGGCTTTGAAAGTGGCAAACCAATATGTAAGAATACTTGCCACTTAGTAGCACCGTCGATTTCGGCAGCTTCGTCGATTGACCGAGGAATAGTATCAAAGAATCCTTTAGCAACGTAGAAGCCCAAACCGGCACCACCAACATAAACTAGTAACAATCCGAAGAGGTTTAACATGTTAAGACCCTTCAAGATGTAGTACAAAGCAATCATTGACATGAAGCCTGGGAACATCCCTAATACCAATGCGATCTGTAAGAATGGCTTTCTAAATGCAAAGCGAAGTCGTGACAGAACGTAGGCAACTGAAATAGTTAAGAAAGTTGAAATTACCATTGAAAGCAATGAAATAACTAAAGTATTAATGATCCAGTTACCAAATGGATATTGTGGATTAGTAAAAATCCCAATATAGTTCTGCAATGTGAATTTTTCCGGCCAGAAGGTCGAAACGAATCCAGTATCATTGAATGAAAAACTTGCTAAGACGATCCAGACAATCGGTAAAATCCATAGAATCGCTAAAACAATTAACAGAATATACCGAAAGATTAATGAGAGCCGTCTTTGATTTGAATATGACTTCATGTCTAGCCCTCCTTAAATGCATTAGTACGACGATATGCGATTAACGAAACAGTTGCACTAATAATGAAGATTAAGATACCCAATACGGCACTGGCGTTATAACGCTGTTCCTGACCGAAGGTCAAGTTATATAACCACGTTACCAACAAGTCAGTCGATCCAGCACCGTTATACTTACTGTTCATTGGTGCACCACCTGTCAGCAAGAAGATAACATTGAAGTTGTTGATGTTACCAATAAATTGTTGGATAAGTGAAGGTGCCATCACAAATAAAATTTGTGGAAAAGTGATTGAACGGAAAATTTGTGCAGCATTAGCACCATCAATCTTAGCAGCTTCAATTTGATCTTGTGGCAAGTTTTGAATAATCGCTGTTGAAACCAACATAGAAACTGGTATACCGATCCACATGTTAACAAGAATAACGGTAATTCTTGCAACTAATGGAGAAGCTTGGTTGTCAATAAAGTGAATTGGCGAACTAATCCAGTGCAAGTTCATCAAGATGTTGTTTAAAGCACCTTGGTAGTCCAAGAATTGAGCCATCATCAATAATGATACGAATTGTGGGACAGCCCAAATAATTACGAAGACAGTTCTCCAGAATGCCTTGTACTTAATACCTTTTGATTCAATCAATAAGGCAAGCAGTACTCCGAAGAAGAAGGTAGTAGCAGTAGCAGCTACAGCCCAAATCAAAGTCCAGCCTAATACTGGGAAGAAAGTACCAGCAAGGTCACCACTAAGCACATTACCGAACGCTTGGAACCCGGTCCACGAGAAAGCGATTGGGTGTTGACGATCATAGTTGGTAAAGGCCATTGAAATCATGAAGATCGTTGGCAAAATCGTAAAGAACAAGATACCCAATAATGGAATAACCATCAAGGTTGCGTGTAACCGAGTATCAAGCAAACTCTTAAGTTCTTCAACGTTAGTTGGAATATGGTCCCCATCACGCTTCAAAATATAATTATGTCTAGTTGAGCGTAAGTTGACAATGTATAGATAAATGATTGCTACACATAAGATCAAGGCCAATACACCGAATAACAAAATCAAAACTGAGTTTGATGGTTGCTTGGTTACATAAACGCCTTGTGCGGCATCATAAACAACTTTTTTGGTTTTAATAGTACCTAATGTAGCTAATGAATTTAAAGTAGGGATACCACTGAGGATAAACCAAACAATAAAGATAATTTCTGAAAGTAAGAATGAAATACCTTTTACCCATTGTTTGTTTGCCAAGGCGTTACTACCCATTAAGAAGAATGATAACTTGGTAGCAATGTCACCTTTTGACCAAACCTCGCGATATGTTGCTTTAGGAGCTACATGCTTTTTCTTTAGAAACATAACTTCTCCCCTTCTTAGGCAAAAAGGCTGGACAATTTTTATTTAGCCCAACCCTTGCTTATGCTTTTAGCAAATTATTTCTTTTCAATGTTCTTAGCGAGCTTAGCAAGTTGTGGCTTGTATTGTGCTGGCTTAATCTTGCCGTCGTAAGTACCACTGATAAGTGGAGCTGCACCATTCCAGAATGCGGCCATTTGTGGAAGCTTAGGTTGCAATACTGAGTTACCTGGCTTAGCCATTTCGATTACAGCTTCAGCAACCGGGTCACTCTTAACAGCACTTGAGTTGACAGCGCTCTTCAATACTGGAATTTGACCAGCGTTCTTATGAGCAATTAATTGTGACTTCTTGTTAGTAATGTAAGCAGCTAAATCTGAAGCAGCCTTAGCATTCTTGGTGTTAGCATTAACTGCGAAGCCTTCAATACCAAGGAATGCTTCCATTTGTACGCTCTTACCACCAACTTCAATCTTAGGATACTTAGCAACTGCGAAGTTCTTACCCAAGATCTTCTTGATATTAGCAGCGTTCCAAGGACCGTCCAAAATAGCTTGTGCGTTACCCTTCTTCAATTGGTTCAAAGCGTTTGAAGTTTGCATTACGCCCTTGTTCTTCTTTTGAGCTGCGTACCACTTCAAAGCATTAATACCGTTTTGTGAGTTGAAAGTTGAGCCCTTAAGGTCTTCACCATTCTTACCGTAAAGTGTAGTACCTGCTGAGAACATTACTGGCCACATTACGTAAGCGTTAGTAAAGTCGGTAGCTACAACACCCTTTGAAGTTAAAGTCTTCCAGTCCTTAACGTCGTTAGCTGATAACTTAGACTTGTTGTAGTAAATGGTTTGAGCTTGTTGTGCGTATGGGAATGCGTAAACCTTGCCCTTCCAAGTTACACCCTTTGAAGCAACATCGACATAGTTGTCTTGGATATCCTTAGTTGCTGATGGTGAAAGTGGGTTAATGTAACCAGCTTCAGCCATTTGACCTAATTGATCGTTAGGAACTTCAAAGACATCAGCAGCCTTTGATGGGTCCTTACCAACGTCTGTCTTAGCGTTAGCTGAACCGTTAGGACTTTGAACTACACGAACCTTAATATTCTTGTTCTTCTTAGTAAAGTCCTTAGCAATTTGCTTGTAGTAAGGAACTTGTTCAGTATCCACCCAAAGAGTCAAGTTAGCCTTCTTGTTTGAATTACTGCTACTTGATGATGAATTACTTGAGCCGTTTGAACATGCTGCTAATGATAATGCAGCAAGAACAGCAGTACTACCTAAAGCCATTTTCTTCCAAATCTTCATGACTTTTTCCTCCTAAAAATCAAAACAATAAACAATTCTTAACAACAGTAGCTTCTGCTACATATGGTTGTAAGCTTAATTAATAATTATCTGTACTGCGTTTTCAGTACCAGATTAGTTAACAATCGCCTTCGTGGAATCTTTATCAAAGAAGTGAGCTTTGTTAACATCAAAGCCCATCTTAACCTTGTCACCTGGCTTGTGATAATCACGTGAATTTACAATAGCAGTAAATTCAGTACCATCAACTTCTTGGTGAAGCTGAATAGTTGCACCTAGAAGCTCTGAAACAACAACCTTTGATTCAATTACTGAATCTGGCCATGTTTCCATAAATGCTTCTTCTGAGTGAATATCTTCTGGACGAATACCGAAGACCAAGTCTTTATCGTTGTAGCCCTTTTCTTCCAGCAGTTTTGCCTTACCTTCAGGAATACCAATATTCAAGCCTTTGCCATCAGAAATTCGACCGTCCTTGTAGTGAACATTGAAGAAATTCATTTGTGGGGAACCAATAAATCCGGCAACGAACATGTTAACTGGCTTGTTGTAAACTTCAAGTGGTGAGCCGATTTGTTCAACTCTACCAACAGACATTACAACAACTCTATCAGCCAAAGTCATCGCTTCAGTCTGATCGTGGGTAACATAAATAGTTGTAGTACCCAAGTCTTGGTGAAGCTTAGCAATTTCAGTACGCATTACCACACGCAATTTAGCATCCAAGTTTGATAAAGGTTCATCCATCAAGAAGATAGGTGCCGCACGAACGATTGCACGTCCTAATGCAACACGCTGTCTTTGACCACCGGACAAAGCACCTGGCTTCTTATCCAAGTACTCTTCAAGGCCTAACATCTTAGCTGCTTTTTTAACCTTTTGATCAATTTCATCTTTAGGCGTGTGACGCAACTTTAAACCGAAGGCCATGTTGTCATAAATGGTCATGTGTGGATACAAAGCGTAGTTCTGGAAAACCATCGCGATGTGTCTATCCTTTGGAGCAACATCATTCATTACTTTATGATCGATTTCCAAAGTACCCTTACTGATGTCTTCCAAACCAGCAACCATTCTCAAAGTAGTTGACTTACCACAGCCAGATGGACCAACGAAAACGATGAATTCCTTATCCTTGATATGTAAGTCAAAGTCGTTAACAGAATATCTGTCGTTACCTGCATATTTTTTGTAAATATGGTTTAAATCAACCTCAACCATTGTTTCCCCTACTCTCTTTAATTATTTTTCATTAAAAACTTTTTCAATTTCACTCAATTTCAACTCTGCAGTTGTTGGAACGATGTAATCAGCTTCTTTCAAAAGCTCCTTATCACCAATTCCTACGGCAAATTGACCTGCGGCCTTGATTGCTTCGACCCCAGCTTTGGCATCTTCAAAACTGATTACTTCATCAGCCTTTAACCCTGCAATTTCTTGCGCTTTGATGTAAATTTCAGGATCTGGCTTACCATGATGAAGCGTTGCTGGATCAACAATGCCATCAAATTCATCCATGATACCCAATCTAGTTAAAATCTTTGGTGCATTCTTTGAAGCAGAAGCAATTACCATCTTTAAGTTTTGCTTCTTAGCATCTGCCAATAACTCAGGGATCCCAGGCAAAATGTCCTTTGGCGTCATTGTTTCTACTTGTTCAACAAATTTAGCGTTCTTTTCAGCTGCGAACTTTTCTTTTTCTGCTTCGGTGTATTTGTCTTCTTGACCACCGTACTTCAAGATCAGGTTAAGTGAATCCATTCTTGAAATACCACGCAAGCTATCAAGTTGAGCATCTGTTAAGGTAATGCCTAATTCCTTAGCTAAATTGTTCCAAGCTGTAAGGTGAAACTTAGCTGAGTTAGTTAAAACACCATCTAAATCGAATAACAATCCTTTAAGCATTTGTAGTTTCACCTTCTTTAAGAGTAACTTTCTTATCGTGAACTAATACATCAATATCTTCACCCTTAAGCAAAGTAAGCTTAGTTCCTTCATGATCAACATAAACTTCGATCAAGCGACCACGGTAGTTGATCTTGAAGCTGTAGTGATCCCAACCTTCAGGAACAAATGGGTTAAACTTCAATTGGTTGTGATCGTAACGCATGCCTGCGAAACCTTGAACAATTGTAAGCCATGAACCACTCATTGAAGTGATGTGCAAACCATCAACGGTGTCGTTGTTGTAGTTATCAAGGTCAAGACGAGCAGTTCTTTGGTAAAGCTCAACAGCCTTCTTTTGCTTGCCAAGTTCAGCAGCTAAGATTGAGTGAATACATGGTGAAAGTGAACTTTCGTGAACTGTTAATGGTTCGTAGAAGTCGAAGTTCTTTTCCTTTTGTTCCATAGTGTATTCATCGTTCAAGAAGTAGATACCTTGTAAAACATCGGCTTGCTTGATAAATGGTGATCTCAAGATCTTGTCCCATGACCAGTGTTGGTTAATTGGACGTTGATCTTCGATTTCGCTAACTGGACGAATATCCTTGTCTAGGAAGTCATCTTGTTGTAAGAAGATGCCTCGTTCCTTGTCTTCTGGTAAGTACATGTTATCTACGATGTCTTGCCATTTAGCCTTTTCTTCGTCAGTTACGCGAACTCTTTCTTGAGCTTCCTTAGTAGCAAGTGGCAAACGTTCCAAAGTGTATTTGAGAAGCCATCTTGCCATGGTGTTGGTGAACCAGTTGTTGTTTACGTTGTTTTCGTATTCATTAGGACCCGTTACACCGTGCATTACGTACTTGTTACGCCACTTTGACCAGTGAACTCTAGCTGCCCAGAATCTTGCGGTACCAACTAAAACGTCCATACCTTCGTTCTTAACGTAGCTGTCGTCGCCAGTGTAATCAGTGTACATAGCGATTGCGTGAGGAATGTCCGCATTACGGTGAATTTCTTCAAAGGTGATTTCCCATTCATTGTGACATTCAATCCCGTTGAAGGTAACCATTGGGAACAATGCACCTGGTAAGCCTTGTTCTTTAGCGTTATGGTATGCGCCTGGCAATTGATCGTGACGGTATTGTAAAAGTGCCCGAGTAACACTAGGATCAGTAACACATAAGTACATTGGAACAATGTAGGCTTCAGTATCCCAGTAAGTAGCACCACCGTATTTTTCACCGGTAAAACCTTTAGGACCAACGTTAAGACGTTCATCTTCACCGTAATAAGTCATGAATAATTGACAAATGTTAAAGCGGATACCTTGTTGAGCGGCATCATCACCAGCAATTACAACATCTGATTTGTCCCAGCGCTTTTGCCAAACGGCTTCATGATCAGCTAAGTTTTCTTCAAAACTCTTAGCTTGAAGCTTGGTCATAAATTCAGCTGCCTTAGCATCTTGATCATCTGGTTTGACGTCACGACTAGTAACAACAATGACATCTTTTTCAAGATCGTAGCTTTCGCCTTCATTTAACTCAACTGAAAGCTTTTCATGAAGTTGGGCTGCTTCAGTTGAAACATCACCCTTAACTACTTCACCATTATGACGAAGACTTTGCTTAAGGAGGACTGTAAATTGTGGAACCTTGTATGGGTTAGCCTTAGTTTCAACCTTAATAGTTCTTGCTTCCGCATTTTCACCTAAAGGCATCCAGAATTTTGCATCGTAGTTACTGTCTTCGTTAACAACAGTTCCATCAAGTGCTGCATCAAAGTCGATCTTAGCTTTACCACTTAAAACGGTAGCCTTAACTTTAATTAAAGCTGCTTCTTTTAAGGTAATATGTAAAAACCTTTCGAATTCGAATTTAACCTTAGTATCCTTACCTTCATAAGTAAAACTTCTAGTCAGAAGACCTTGGTGCATATCAAGTGCTAAGTAGAAATCACTAAACTTAACTTTAGCTAAGTCAAGTTTTTCACCATTAATCGTAATTCCCATGTTGATGAAACTTGGTGAGTTAGGAACCTTACCAAAGTACTTTGGATATCCGTTCTTCCACCAACCAACACGCGTCTTATCAGGGAACCAAACACCAGCAAGGTAAGTACCTTGTAAGCTGTCACCTGAATAGCCTTCTTCAAAGTTTCCTCTCATACCCATGTAATCGTTGCCGATTGCAGTCATACTTTCTTGCAATCTTTTATCTTTTGGTTCGAACTTATGGGTAACGACCTTCCAAGGATCAATTTCAAAAATTCGTTTCATATATTCTATCTCCCGTAATATTCGAGGTTCTCTCTTGTTTACGCTTTCATTATCCTTTAGTTGAAAGCGGTTTACAATATTAAATCTGCTGTTACCGTTATCAGGATTAGTTAATAGAAAAAGAAGGTAGATCTTAATCTGCCTTCTTTTTTTGCTTATTAAAAGTAACTTTTAATGAACACTCACTACAAAGCCTTTTGGTGCCAATTGATTATTCTCATAATCTTGACTAAACGTGTTCTCACAATTGATCTCTACTGGATGATCGGTCGTGTTAAAGTATGCTTTAATGCTTTCATTCCCCTCACGATCGACCTCAATTAACCCATTCTCTGTTACGTGTAACTTAATTCGACCTTTACCGAAAGTTTCATCATGTTGCAAACGAAAGTCAATCAATTGATGAACTCGTTGCCAAACCGGGCCGTCTTCTTTTGCCCAATCCATTGGTTTACGACAATCAGGATCGTTGCCACCAGTCATACCCATTTCAGTTCCATAATAAATGCATGGACTACCCTTTTGCATAAATTCAAAAGCTAAGGCTTGCAAAGCCAAATCTTGGTCTCCATTAGCTACTGTCAAAATTCGGGCTGTATCGTGTGAATCAAGCATGTTCATCATGGCTGCATTGGTAGCATCCCGGTATTTCATCAACTGGTCGGTCAAACGACTAGTTAATTCTTGTGCTGACAGCTTATGCTTGAAAAAGTGATCTTCAATCTGCAATGTATATGGGTAATTCATTACGCCAGTAAATTCATCACCATTAAGCCATGGCTGAGCTGAGTGCCAAACTTCACCTACAATATAAAAGTCTGACTTGATATCAGTAACAGCCTTGTGGAATTTCTTCCAGAAGTGGTGATCAACTTCGTTAGCCACATCTAGCCGCCAAGCATCAATATCAAAGTATTTTACCCAGTAAGTAGCAATCTCTAACAAGAAATCCTGTACTTCTGGATTAGCTGTATTCAACTTTGGCATATGCTTTTCAAAGGCAAAAGTATCGAACTTAGGACTACCCTCACCCTTTAATGGATCACGGTAAGGTTCAACTGGATATTCATTAATGTGGAACCAACTAGCAAAACGAGAACTTGGACCATTTTTAACAACATCTTGCCATTGCATTGATTGATCACCCAGGTGGTTGAAAACCGCGTCCAGCATGACCTTCATTCCGCGGGCATGAGCTTCATTAACAACTTTCGCAAATAAATCCTTGTCGCCGAATGCCGGATCAACTTGCAAATAGTCAATCGTATCATATTTATGGTTAGAACTGGCTTTAAAAATAGGACAGAAATAAAGGCCATTAACACCCAGTTTCTTCAAGTAATCTAGATGGTCAAGCACGCCTTGCAGGTCACCACCATAGAAGTCTTCGCGGCCAGGATGATCCTCCGGATTCCACGCTTTAACCCCTTGGGGATCATTAGACTTATCACCGTTTGCAAAACGTTCTGGAAAGATTTGGTACCAAACAGTATGTTTAACCCATTCTGGCGTTTTCACCATATCAATTTCATGGCAATATGGCACTTTGAAATAAGAACCATCTTCCATAATGGCCTTGTCTACATCACCGCTAATTGCACGATCACCGACAACTACACTAGTGCCATCACTGCCAATTACTTCAAAGGTATACTTCAAGCGATGATATGGTGCTTCAAGCGTAATGCCCCAATGATCTTCACACTGCCCTACGCCAATTTTTTCCATCTCACATGTTTTAGCCTGTTCAAGTGGCAAATAATTATCGCAGTAGTGAACAATTACTTTTTTAACGTCATTTTTAGCACTGTGAAAACGCACGCGAACATGACTTGGATCAACTACAAAACTATCTTCACTTTCAGTTCGGTGTCTTAAAGCTGCTAATTGCATATATTAATTCTCCTTTTTCAACACAACACCTGCATAAGGCATCAAAGTTAATTTTTCATTAGTTAATTGATATTCTCCCGCTTTTAGTGTTGCAACAGTATAACCGGCTGGTATTTCAACAGTTGTCTTTTGATCACTCAATGAAACAGCTACAATGGCACTTTCATCATGTAAATCACGTTGATAAACATAGCTATTCTTATCCGTTGAAATCATATAATACGTTCCAGTCTGGAATAAGGCTTCTTTTTTGAGTTCCAGCAGTTCTTTGTAAAAATTAAACATGCTGGTGGTATCGTTAATCTCGTTAGCTACGCAAGCATCATCCTGTTTAATACCTGTTATCCATGGTTTAACTTCACTAAAACCATGGTTCTCAGTTGCATCCCACGGCATTGGACCACGGGCCGGCAATTTATGTGTTTCACTAACCATAGCTAAGGCCGCATCTTTGCTCAAAACTTTTTCTGCATCCTTTAACCATGGCGCTACAGTTTGATCTTCGAATTGATCTGCACTAGTGAAATGTAGATTCTTTAACCCTAATTCTTCACCGTAATAAATTACTGGAATTCCGCGTTGCAAATACATCAACATCGCCAAGCTCTTAGCCTGAGTCTGTGTTCTAGCTACGCGTGTAGCCAAACGGGCCATATCATGATTATTCCAATAAAGAGTAGGCTGCGATACGCCTGCTAATGTTTGTTGCCAAACCACTTGATTTTGTTCAAAGGCCGTCAAGTCTAACTTTTTAGGCTGATATTGCTTTGAAAAACGCTGATCACAATTAGAATCATCATCGGTAAAGTACCGGAAGGTAATTACACTATCCATTAGGTGATTACGCTTAGTCGTGTAATCAACAGCTAGATTGACACTAGCACTTGCAGCTTCACCTAATAAAAGCGTATCTGGATAATCCTGCTTAATCTGCTCACAGAAAGGCCGCATCCATTCCTGCACCTGTGGTAAGTTAGCGAAAAATGGTTCCGCAACAATTGGCTTGTTCACGTCCCCATCTCCAGTTGGATAATTTTGTCGCAAATCTGCCTTGCCAATATGGATAAAAGCGTCTAAACGCAAACCATCAATCCCTTTTTTCAGCCAATACTCTGCCACTTCCAACATAGCATGCCGAACTTCGGGATTTTTCCAATTCAAATCAGGCATCCGTTTATCAAACAAGTGAAAGTAAGATTGACCTGTGCCTGCTGGATCTGGCTCCCATACACTGCCACCAAAGAATGAACCCCAGTTATTAGGTCGCTTGCCATCATGACCAGCGAAAATATAGTAGTCTCGATAAAGGCTATCGGGGTTCTTGATGGCATCTTGGAACCAAGGATGTTGATCAGATGTATGATTCAAGACAAAATCCATGATGAGGTGGATCCCTGCCTTATGCAAATCCTTGATTAAGTTTTCCATATCTTCCATGGTCCCCATATGAGGATCGATTGCGAAGTAGTTTGAAACGTCGTAGCCATTGTCCACCTGTGGTGAAACAAACACAGGATTAAGCCAGACGGCGTTAACTCCTAAATTTTTCAAATAAGGGATGCGTTTGCGAATACCATTAAGGTCACCAACGCCATCGCCATTGCTATCTTGAAAAGACTTAGGATAAATTTGATATATAATTGCGTGATCGTACCAATGTGCCATAATTAATTTCCTCCACGCATAGTTTAAGGGAAATGAGAAACCGTTTTCAACGCCATATTTATTGTTAGCGGTATCAAAAAAGCACAACTCAAATTTGAATTGTGCTCTTTGCTTACTTCTTTTTAAATATCATGTTCCAAACATTCCGCCACTTGCTGCCTTTCTCCTGCAAATCAGCCACTGGCTGCGTTACCTCAATACAGCCAAGATATTTTCCTTGATCATTATGCAAACTATAAAAGGCAATGTTCACCGGAATCCCATCTTTATGAATCATAATCGACAATTTACCACGTTTGCCTTCGTGCATCTGCTTTAAAACTGCCTTAACATGACCTTGACTGTGACCGGGATGAACTTCAAAGACAGTTTTGCCGATATCTTTTTCAGTTCGCTTAAACAAACGATGTTTATTCATCGATGACCAAACAACCACGTCATTTTCATCTAAGACATCCATTTCTTGGGGAATAGTCTCAAAAATAGCATTTAACTGCTCAACGCTTAAACTGCCACCTACTAATTTAATATTATCTGTCATCTACTTTGCCAACCTTACAACCTCACGGGCAATCATCAATTCTTCGTTGGTTGGCACAATCATGGCCTTTACCTTAGAATCTGGCTTAGAAATAAACTTTTCACCATCAGTATCATTTGCCTTATAATCAGGCTCCAAGCCTAAGTAACGCAATGATGACATTACGCCGGCCCGAACGCCGGGATCATGTTCACCAATCCCAGCAGTAAAGACAATACCATCGATACCGTCAAGTTCTGCCGCATATGCACCAACATAACGGACAACGCGGTTAACAAAAATCTTTCTTGCCAGCCATGCATGCTTATTTTTACTTGCTAACAGATCCCGCATATCAGAGGAAACGCCTGATACACCGAGCATCCCCGACTTATGGTTTAACATATCAACGGCTTTTTCAATCGTCATGCCGGTCTTTTGCATAATATATTCAAGGGCTGATGGATCAAAGTCGCCGCTACGTGTTCCCATTGCTACCCCAGTCACAGGACTAAAGCCCATTGAAGTATCAAGTGACTTGCCATTTTTAACCGCAGTAACTGAAGAACCAGAACCTAAGTGACAAACAATCAATTTTACTGTATATGGGTTCTTGCCCATCATGCGCGCTGCTCTTGGAGCAACATAGCTAACAGAAATGCCGTGAGCACCATACTTACGAATACCATATTTTTCATAATACTTATATGGAATTGGATAAAGATAATTAACTTGATCAAGACTAGTATGATATGACGTATCAAATACTGCCACTTGTGGCACATCTGGAACAATCTTCATAAAAGCCTTAATCCCCATTGCTTCTGGCACATTATGCAAAGGGGCTAATTCACCTAAATCAAAAATTTGTTGCAGCTTTTGCTTATCAATTAAGACGGAATCTTTAAAGACTTCGCCCCCGTTAACCACTCGGTGTCCAACTCCAAATAATTCGTCTAAGTTCTTTAAAACATGAAACTTCTTTAAATTTTCAATTAACAAGCTTACAGCTGCTTCTTGGTCTGGAATTGAAGTATTTTTAATATATTCTTTGTCGTCGTTCAACTTTATTTTAAAAACAGCATTGTCCATTCCTACACGATCAGCCATCCCTGAAGCAATAACTTTTTCGTCTGGAAATGAAAAAAGCTTATATTTAAATGATGAACTACCAGAATTTATTGCCAAAACTTTTTTCATAATCGTGACCTCTATTCATATTTTATCTCTCAATAAATTGCCTCTTGTTTCCAGTATAGCGCTTTCACTCATAATAGGAAACAATTTTAAAGGCAGTAAAAAAGCACCTCTGAGATATCAGACGTGCTCGTTATTTTTTCGATTTATCTAGTTGATTGGCGCCGAATTAGCTTAGGTTTAAGCATTACTTCACCTTGAGGTGAACCTGATTGGGCAATCTTTTGCAGTAGCATTTTAGCTAACATTTCACCCATTTCAAAAATTGGTTGTTTAATTGTCGTTAGCTTTGGATTAGAAACTTGATCTAAAAAGACACCATCAAAACCAATAACTCCAAAGTCTTCCGGAATTCGAGCGCCTTCATCTTGCAATTGCCGTACAACACCCACTGCAATTCGATCACTGGCACAGACGAAACAAGTATCTTTTTTAAATTCCTTAAAATGTTCATGAATCACATCTTGCGCAGCATGACTATGATTAGAAACCCGAAAAATTTGTGGTATCAACTGGTGTTGTTGCAAAGTGTTGATATAACCAGCTTCACGTGAATATTCAAATGGCTCTTTTAAATCAATTCCAATAAAGATAATGTGCTTATATAACCGGTCTAAAGCATATTGAGTAGCCATCTTCTCTGCTAACTGATTATCAGAATCAACAAAGTCATAGCCGCGGTGATTTTCACCAAATAAAACAAAAGGCTTATCGAGTTTATCAAATAATTCATAATCTTTGTTTCGCGCCCCGGTAATTAAATAGCCATCTGCATGTTCCTTTTCAATTTGATTAGGATCCGTAACTAATTGCATCGCATACTGCTTAGTATTTAAACCACGAGCAAAACCAAAAAGCAAGTTCATATAGTATGGCTCAGTGGTATCAATATCTTCTAAAGTGACGAATTTTACCACGTTAGTCCGATTATTAACTAAAGCCTGTGCAATTGAATTGGGATGGTAGTTTAGTTTCTCCATTGCTTTTTCTACCATTGCTCTTAATTCTGGCGTTACTTGCTCAGGATGATTAATCACTCGTGATACCGTCATTTTTGATACATTTGCTTCTTTAGCAACATCTGATAAAGTAGTCATATTATTCCTATTCTAAGTACATCTTTCTGAATCGGTTTAAATCTTTTTGGCTAAAGCCAAGCTCTTTTTTGAAAAATCCATCAAAACTGCCCCAGCCTTGGCGAATAGTTTCCGTAATTCCACGAATAGCCGGTCCCTCTCCCTTGGTAATATTCATTTTAGAAACTAGGCTAGCAATTTCATTATCATCGGGGAACTGTTTAGCCAAAGCAAAGTCATACAATTCATTGGTCAATAAATAATCACGCGAAATGGTGTCATCATCAACACCTAATGCAGTTAAGATCAGTGCTGAAGTCATTCCAGTTCTATCTTTGCCTGCACTACAATGATAAACTAGCGCATCTTCTTCAGGTAATTCAATCAATTCCGCAAAAATTTTAGCAAATTCATGTTGGCTATGTGAATTAAGCAAAACCTGTTGGTAAATTTGACCAAGCCAATTGTCACCCATATCAGGAATATGATGGACAAAGCGATATAACTTGTTATCGCCTTTATTTTGCTTGCGGTTTTCAGAATAAATATGTGCATCAACAAAACGGACATTTGACCAAAGCTTGTCAGGCGCTGAATTTTGTTCATACTTAGAGCGTAAATCAACATCTACGGTAATTCGGCGTTCAACTAACTTTTCTTGATCTTCCTTCGACAAGGAGCTAAGTGAATCAGAACGATATATTTTGTTCCACTTTACATGTTGACCCTTGTCATTTTGGTAGCCGCCGATGTCTCTGAAATTCAGCGGTCCATCCAAAGCTAATATTCGATCATGCTTCATTTTTCCTTGCCTTTCCTCATTAAAGTGTTAATACCGTACTTTTATTATATCATTATCAGTCATGTGCAAATAACCGAGCAGCACGAATTGCTCTTTGCCAACCTGAATAAAGTTTTTCACGTTCAACTGCACTCATTTTCGGCTCAAAGGCCTGTCCAATCGTAAAGGTATGCTTTAACTCGTCAATATTTTTCCAATAGCCAACGGCAAGGCCAGCTAAAAAGGCTGCACCCATGCTGGTTGTTTCCAGCGTTTTAGCGCGTTCAATTTCAATCCCTAAAATGTCAGCCTGAAACTGCATCAGGTAATTGTTGTTGCTAGCACCGCCATCAACACGTAAAGCAGGAATTTCAATGCCTGAATCTTGTTGCATCGTATCAACAACGTCACGGGTTTGATAAGCTAATGACTGCAAAGTTGCTTTAATTATATCCTTGTCAGTAGTTCCACGTGTAACACCGAAGATTGAACCACGAGTCTCCGCATCCCAATATGGTGCGCCTAACCCAGTGAAGGCAGGGACAACGTAAACCTCGTTCTCTGATGTCGACTCAAGCGCTGCTTGTTCAGAGTCTGGCGCATGCTTAATCAACTTCATCGAATCGCGTAGCCATTGAATTGCACTACCAGCCACAAAGATTGATCCTTCTAAAGCATAAGTAATCTTACCATTAATGCTATAACCAATGGTCGTTAACAGATTATTGTTAGAGTCTGTTGGCTTGTCCCCTGTGTTCATCACAATAAAGGCACCGGTGCCATATGTGTTTTTCACCATTCCTGGTTTCAAAGCTAGTTGACCAAATAAGGCTGCCTGTTGGTCACCGGCCATCCCAGCAATTGGCACTTGTCCACCAAAGAACATATATGACGCTGTTTCACCATAAATCTCTGAATTCGAGCGCACCTCAGGCAACATTTGCTTAGGAATATTGAGCAAATGCAAAATATCGTCATCCCACTTGAGCGTGTGAATATTAAACAGCATGGTCCGTGAAGCATTAGTGTAATCAGTCACGTGTTTAGCACCATCAGTTAACTTCCAAACTAGCCAACTATCAATCGTGCCAAAAAGCAACTTTCCCTGTTCAGCTTTTTCTTGCGCGCCAGGTACATGATCAAGAATCCAGCGAATCTTAGTTGCACTGAAGTATGGGTCAATAATTAAGCCTGTTTTTTGACGAATTTCATCACTATAGCCTTCTTTTTTTAATTTTTCAGCTAATTCTGTTGTCTGCCGTGACTGCCAAACGATTGCATGATAAATTGGCTCACCTGTATCCTTGTCCCAAACAACGGTCGTTTCACGTTGGTTGGTAATGCCAATTGCGGCAATTTGATTAGGCCAAATGCCCGAATTAATAAAAGCATTGGCAATTGTTGTTTGGACCGCCATCCAGATTTTATTAGCGTCATGTTCAACCCAGCCAGGCTCTGGAAAATATTGGTGAAATTCTTTTTGGGCAGAAGCAACTTCACGTCCATCATGGTCAAAAATAATTGCTCTAGTAGAGGTGGTTCCTTCATCGATTGCTAAAATATATTTTTCTGTCATAGTTATTCTCTTTTCTGCAAAAGCGCTTTCTTATAATATTACTGTTTTTCTAATGCAGATTCTAGCAGTTAATGTAATAGATACGGTATAATTTTTATAAGGATTTTTTAAGGAGGGCATTTTAATGGAAAAAAATCAAAAAATTGCGGTAACAATTGCGGGTAACGATAGTGATGGTAGTGCAGGAATGCCAGCAGATTTGCATTCATTCTATGCACGGGGCGTTTATGGCATGGGGCTGATGACCGCGGCTGTAGCTGGTAATACAAAAGGAATTTTTGCCCAACAAATTATGCCGCTTGATTTTATCCAAAAGCAATTCGATGTGTTAAACGACGACTTCAAGATTAATGCGACTAAGACAGGGATGCTGGCTAACAAGGAAATTATCGATTGCGTTGCCGATAATCTTGAAAAATACGACATGGGTAAAATCGTGCTTGATCCCGTCATCATCACTAAGCACGGTGCCACCCTACTTGACGATGATGCCTACCAGACCTTCTTAGACAGATTATTGCCGCTAGCCGATATAATTACGCCTAACTTTTATGAACAACAAAAGCTAACTGGCTTGAAGCTAAATAATAAGGAAGAAATTCACGCAGGCGCTAAAAAACTACAAGAGATGGGTGCTAAAAATGTCTTGATGAAGGGACGTCATGACTCAGATAATCAGACTGAAGTAACTGATATTTTGTTGACTGAAGATGGCGCATTTCACGAATTTACCAAGCCTTTCTTTAAGACTGATCGCGTGAATGGCACAGGTGATACTCTCTCCGCAGTTATTGCGGCAGAATTAGCTAAGGGAAAGTCTGTAATTGATGCTATAAAAATTGGTAAGGACTTTACTTACGCTGCAATTTCTCACCCAATTGATGTTGGTTCAAAATGGGGTCCGATCAATCACTTGGCTGCACAGGAAGAAAATAGATAGAAAAAATACCGAAGCTCAGATTTTGAACTTCGGTGTTTTTATGTCTGTTTTCAATTAAATCATTGCTGTGTAGAGATACAGTATTACACAAATAATGAACGCTATTACGTATCCCATGATTATGCTAATAACCCAATGAATATGATGATGTTGCATCCAAGTAGCTAGCCAGTCGCCCAGGACTAGACAATATGATCCTACCAGCCAGTAATTGATCTTTTTCTGATTAATTGCTGGTAATGGCAAGATTAAGATTATTATTAGCGCTACAGCTAAAATATATTTCAAGGCTGTATAGAGTTTTGGACTTAGTAATGATTCACGCAATTTATTTTACCTTGTTTCTTCTAAATCATATATTCGATTTCCATTAATTTTTGGATTTACTTATTTCTTATAGCTCTTAATGATCCAAAATATACCAAGCATAATAAAAAAGATCGATAATACTACTAGTTGCATAACTGGTTTATATCTAAGAAAGCATGAATCTATTAGAAATACCACACCAACAGCAATAATTGCTATTCCAGATATTTTGCTTTCTTTTTTCATAATAATTATTACAACAGCAATTAAGATTACTACTGCAGTTACAATTGAAGCAACGTCGACTTGCATTAACTTAAGTTTTTCCTTCCATCTAAGTCTTCAACTATTATTTTAAATCATGTAAGTTCTCCTGCGATTGACTTTGTATCATATTTGTTACAAATTATTACTCAGGCCAACTAGCAATAAAGTTTTTATAGCCTAATACACCAAGATCCTGTCTAATCTCTTTTGCTTTGTCCATTTGATCTAAAAATAATGCTTTCATATAAAACACTTCAATTCTATAAATCATCAAGTGAAACGACTCAGTAGCATCAATAATATATTCCATCGCGTCATCAATATGATCAAAATGTGCAGTTTTCTTATGAACCTTTCTGTCGTAACAAACTACCAGATAATTTTCTAGTAATCTTAAGTATCTTTCAGTCGTTAACTCTGAAAATTCTGCCTTTTTTGCAAAATCAAGCAAACGCCCAATTAAAAAGTCCAATTCGTCTTGTGGCCACATCGGCATCGTATTAGCCAATAATCGCAGTAGGTCTGGTCGCTCAAGCCAATTATTCCCTCCATCAAACTCAGCTTTTATCTTCGTCCTGATTTCTACATCAATCTTGTCAGTTTCACCCTTAAAATATGCCGAAGTAATTAATGCTCGCAACTTCAAAACCTCATTATTAGATGAATTCATTATCTGCTGACAATACTTATCCAAAGCTTCAGTATCTTTTGCACTAACTGCTAGATTCATTTTAAATTCAAATTGCTTCTCAACTTTTCGTTCTTCTGACGTATAATCATCTTGAATAAGATCACAAAACTCTACTAGATCAACTTGATGCTCAAGCAATATTTTAAATAAGCTCTCCGCATTTATGCGATTTTTGCCACTTTCAATCCTTGCGTAAAAAGGACGACTAAGGATCCCAGCACACATTTGATCCTGTGTTAGTCCTAATTTTATTCTTTCTTTGCGTAGTGCTTCTGCTATGAAAAATGTAAGCAAATGTATGACTATGTTTTATTTTCATACATTTTG
>NZ_PCYV01000035.1:0-23961 GCF_002553785.1 Lactobacillus sp. UMNPBX15 | reverse complement strand
ATTTTAGCTTATAATATGGCATATTGTCTAGAACGATTTAACTAGCACCACGCGTGATCTAGATAATTCTGGTAATATTTATATTACTAGTCAAAAATCACCAAGTTTAAGTAATGGTTCATGGTCATACTATCACAAGGAAATTGTAAAGATTCCATTTTATGCTCGTAATGACCAATCTCAATGGGAAAATGTAAATTTAAGTGCATTTGGTGGATTAGATATTTCAGGTGAACATAGTGAAGTTGAAAGTATCCAAATCATTGATGAGAATCACGGTTACTTAACTGTTGCATACCATGCTAATGTTAACGGTAAAAATAAAACTGTTTCAAATAAGGTTTATGAATTAGCTTGGGACTAAATTTCAGATATCAAGATTAATTGAAAAAAGTATAGCTTTTGTCTTTACCTTTTATGTGTATAGAATAAAATATGTACAAATCGAATAAAACGGTTTCAATTTTATTTTGAAAGGTTAGGTATTGCCATGAAGTTTTTAAACCGATCAGACAAAGAATTAATCATTCTAAGCTGGCCAATTTTTATTGAATTTCTCTTCAATGTGATGGTGGGAAACGTCAATGTATGGATGATTTCTCACTTTGATGAAGTGGCTGTAGCTGCTGTTGGTGCCTGCAACCAATTTCTTGGCTTTTCATATAATGTTTATGGGTTTGTAACGGTAGGTACACAAATCATGATTGCGCAATTTCTTGGTGCCAAAAAACACAAAGAGATTCCTAAGGTAATGAATACAGCAATCTTTGGAGCAATTGGAATTGGTCTGCTTTTAGGAGCTATTTTTATTCTTTTGCCATACCCTCTGTTACGCTTCTTGAACATTCCAGATGATGCAATTGCAATTGCGATCCCTTATATGCAGCTGTACGGAGCAGGAACGATTATTTTGGCGTTAAATTCTGTCATGTTAGCTTGCTTGAGAACGCATGGTTTAACCTTGCAAGCTTTGATTGTGCCAACTATCGCTAATATTCTTGCGGTTTGTGGGAATTATTTGGTGCTGTTCTCACCATTCGGCTTACCTAATTTTGGCGTTAGAGGGATTGCAATCTCAGGTATCTTTGGCCAATTTTGTGCGGGGATTGTAGCAATTTATTTAGTTAAGCGATATGTGAAGTTCAATGTGTTAAAAGTTAACTTCAAACGGTTTTCGATACCATTTTTAAAACAAATTCTTAAGTTAGGATTACCTTCATCAGGTGAATCAGTCTCTTATTCCGGGGCTCAAGTGGTAGTCACAATGATTGTTGCTACTTTAGGAACTAATGTATTGATTACCAAATCGTATGTTTCAGCGATTACTCAATTTGTATTTTTAACGGCTTCAGCCTTATGTCAAGGAAATCAAATTATTATTGGTCGTACTGTTGGCGCAAAAGATTTCGAAGGAGCATATCAAAGAGGCTTTCGGTCAATGGTGCAAAATGTGGGAATTTCAACTTCAATTTCAATCGTGACCTTTATTTTCATTACGCCAATTATGCATATTTATACAAATAAACCTGAAATCATTGAATTGGCACGCTGGGTTTTCTTGGTCGAAATTATTCTTGAAGCAGCAAGAGCGGTTAATATGACTTTGGTAGGATCATTAAATGCGAGTGGGGATGTTAGATTTCCGCTTGCATGTAGTTTAACTGTGCTATGGCTAATTAGCTTGCCATTTTCATATTTATTGGCAATTGTCTTTCATATGGGGTTAGTAGGTGTATGGATTGCATATGCGATCGATGAAAGTTTGCGCGCAATGTTGATGATCTACCGGTGGCATCATGGTACTTGGAGAACCAAGTCACTGTTTGTATAGTTGTTTTCCCTGTGATTTAATTAAATTATAAGTTAAGATGATATTTATTTAACGGTTTGGATAAGTAAGGGGGAATTAGGTGGATAATGACGCGATTGTAATGACTGAAGGCTCATATCGAAGTCAGATAATTAAATTTGCAATTCCACTATTTTTGGGAAATTTATTCCAACAAATGTATAGTGCTGCCGATTCGTTGGTAGTTGGTAATGTAATTGGGTCGAATGCTTTAGCTGCAGTTTCATCGTCTGGAAGTTTGATCATGTTGCTAATCGGGTTATTCCAAGGACTAGCGATGGGTGCAGGAGTAGTAATAGCACAATGTATTGGTGCTAAAATTGATCAACACACACGCGAAGCAGTGGCTACAGTGGTTGCTGTGGGCTTTATTTGTGGCTTTTTGTTGATAATCATTGGTGTAGTGTTGACTCCACAAATTCTGATATTAATGGGAACGCCAAAAAGCATTATGCCTGAATCAGTAGAATTCTTACGAGTATACTTTTTGGGATCAATGGGCTTTGTTATGTACAACACTTTTATTAGTATCCTTCAAGCCAATGGTGATAGTAAGGGTCCTTTGTATTACCTAATTGCCTCATCAGTAGTAAATATTGCTTTTGACATTATTTTTATCTATTGGCTTCATTTAAGCGTTGGCTTTTCAGCTTTGGCTACAGTAATAGCACAAACATTTTCTGCTTGTCTTGCTTATAATAAATTGCGTAAGCTAAAAGGTCCAAGTCGGGTAGATCTGCGCCATCTTAAAATATATCGGCCGATGTTGAAGCTGACGATTGATTATGGTTTACCATCAGGATTACAGAATTCGTTAATTTCCGTGTCTAATGTGGTTATTCAATCATATATCAACATGTTTGGTGCACATGCAGTTGCAGGAATCGGGGCCTATACTCGCGTTGAGGGTTTTGCTTTTCTACCAGTAACTAGTTTCACTTTAGCTTTGACGACGTTTGTGGCGCAAAACCTTGGTGCCGGAAAAATTAAGCGAATTAAAGAGGGTGTTCGGTTTGGAGTGATTTTGGCAGTGCTGATTGCGGAAATAATCGGCTTAAGCGTATTTACCTTTGCGCCGCAACTGATCGCGCTATTTGATCCGACGCCTTCGGTCGTCGCCTTTGGTGTTGGGCGTGCAAGAGTTTGTGGTTTCTTCTTTTTCTTGGTTGCGATTACGCATTTAATTGCTTCAGTAATGCGTGGTGCAGGGAAAGCGACGATCCCAATGTTAGCAATGATGCTTTGCTGGGTTGTAGTAAGGTTAGCAGTTTTATTAGGTACCAAGCCATTTTTCCAGGATATTCGGATGGCCAACTGGATTTATCCGGCTACTTGGTTCTTAAGTACCATAGTTTTATTGAATGCTTATCGTCATCTTGATTTTGCTTTAATCAGCCAACAAACTAGAAAAGAAGCGTAAAATTTTAAACTAAATAATGTCAAACAAGCCAAATTATGATCAATATTTGGCTTGTTTGCTTTTTGAGCTTTGAGTACAATTGTGGTAATGATAATGAAAGCGAATACATATGAGATGAAAAATTATCTAAGTATTGATATTGGTGGGACTAACTTAAAATATGCTTTGTTAGACAATGCCGGCAATATTATTGAAAAGGGCAAAACAAAATCACCACATGAAAAAGAAAAGTTCTTGACGACAGTTGATCAAGTAGTTAAAAATTACGCTGAAAAAGATATCAAGGGTCTAGCTTTTTGTGCACCAGGTAAAATTGAATACACGAAGATTCATTTCGGTGGCGCATTGCCATTTCTTGATGGGATTGATTTTTCAGAAATATATAAGGATCTCAACATTCCAGTCGCAGTAATAAATGATGGCAAGGCTAGTGTTTTGGCTGAAAATTGGCTAGGAAATTTGAAGGACTTGCAAAATTGTGCTGCTATTACTCTTGGTTCAGGAGTAGGTGGCGGAATAATTGTGAATGGTCGCTTATTAAATGGTGCTCACTTCCAAGCCGGTGAATTGAGCTTCATGGTTTTAAAGATGGCCAAAGAAATGGGTTTTGATGATATTGCTGGAACTATGGGCTCGGCAGTTCGCATGGTTAGCCAGGTCATTAAAGCGATCGGCAATGAGGATGAAACTGATGGCTTAGCTGCTTTTGAAGCTATCAATTCGGGCAATGAGCAAGCTTTGAAAATACTACGTTCCTATTGCTGGGATGTGGTTGGCATCATTGTTAATATCCAATCAGTAGTAGATTTGACAACAATTGCGATTGGTGGTGGAATCTCAGCGCAACCGATTCTAGTTGAAGAAATCAATCGTGCATATGATCAATTTTTGGATCAAATGCCAATGTACAAGATGACTTTGACTCGTCCTAAGATTGTTGAAGCTAAATTTAAGAATGATGCAAATTTATTTGGAGCTTTATACAACTTGTTGCTACACGTTAATGGTGAAAAACTATAATGTCTGAAAAGAATCTTCACGAAGTAGTAATTCCTACCGATCCGTTAAACGTATGGTATTTCGTTTTTCATGACAATAAAATTCCGTTTTATATTGCTCCGCATTGGCATCGTGGGATTGAACTTAGCTATACGATAAGAGGAAACATCGATAATTTTCAAATTAGCGGTAAAAAATATAACACTAAGCCTGGAAAAATCTTTATTGTTAATTCTCAGGAAATACATTCGATTAGAAATCGTTCTGGAGAACAAGATTTAGCTCTATCAATAATTTTTCCGTATAGTGTAGTCTGCAGGCTGTATCCGCAAATCAGTGAGGAGATTATTGCTATCAATGATCCAACTAGTTTTACTGATCTGCAAACGCGTGGTGCTAGTTAAATCGTTTTAGTTATCAAAAAAGTCCAATCGGATTAGACTCAAGCTGTAACTTAAATTAATAGAAAAGAGTCTGATCTAATTGAACTACCTCAAGCTTAATCGTTTCTCTCACCATTTACAAGTTAGTTTTAGTCGCTTAAATGTAATCTGCCGCTCTCTGTATAAACTCTATGCTCCCGATAAGCTTAAACATCGCAAAAATGTTGATCGTACCAAGCTTTCTGACAGCTCTATCTTAGCGATGCTCATTTGGCAAACTGAAATTGGGATTGAGTCTCAACGAAGATTTTGTAAATTCTTTGTTGGCTTGTCTCATTCTCGCTTTAATCGGCGAGCTCGGATGCTCCTGCCTTTAATTCGCTGTATCCGTCAAGCTTGGAATAAAGAAGTAAGGGTTGCTGGAGAATTTTTGATTATTGACAGTTTTCCTGTTCCAGTTTGTCAGCCTGTTCGCAATTATCGCGTTAAAATTTTCCGTGGCATAGCCGATATTGGCTATAAAGCCACCAAAAAAGTCTACTATTATGGCTTCAAGGTCCACGCGATAGTGAGTGATGATGGCTATCTGCTTGATTACGCAGTTACTAAGGCGTCGGTACATGATGCCAAAGAGACGAGCGTATGGGATATGTGCTTTGGACGCCATATCGCAAAAATATGAAAGGCTCTAAAAAGCATAACGATCACTAATTAATGGCAATTAGGAGAACGATTGAAAGCGACTTTTTCTTGCTTAGCTATTACAATACTGAAAACAACCGAGCAAGGAATCTAGCAGGCTTTCAACAGCGGCTAGAAATAGCCATTTTGACCTATAATATGGCATATTGTCTAGAACGATTTAACTAGCACCACGCGTATTAGTTAGAAAAACTACCTAAAAGAAGATGGCAATACCGTCTTCTTTTTTCTTGCAGAAAAATAATGATTAGGCGACAATTAAATTCACGGAAGAAAAAAGAGGGGGCGAAAAATTGAATAAACTTGTACAAATCACGCTTAAGGCTGATCAAGAAAAATATAACTTAGATGGGGATGCAAGTATTACGGTAGTTGATGCAAATTCTTACTATATTGGCCGCATCATCACGCAACATCATGGCTGGATTACCTTTGAATCAGTCGATCAAGGCGGTAATTTAGGTGGAATAGTCTTTATTAAAGAAGATCAAGTAGCTAAGATTGAAGACGATACGCCTAATCTACGCTATTATATGATTACTCAAGTTAAGGATTCATTTAACTTAGAGCAATTAAATAAGACAGTGTTAGCCTGGGATTTTACTAATCTGCATGATTTACTGATTAACGTAGCTGACGCGCAACCCTTTACAACTTTTGAGGTGAATACAGGTGCTACTTACACTGGCTTAATTACTCAGCTTGATCAGCAAGAGGTACGTATTTTAGAACGCAATGAATTAACTTTAGAGCATTATGCCACCGTTATACCACTTGACGATATTGTTTGTGTCGACACTAATGCCATTGATAATCGCTTATTTACCCAATATTTGCGGCAATCACAGAAGCAAGAATTCACTAACGACTTGGATCTGGTTGAAATTTATTTTGATTATACCTTTGATGATCAATATGGTAGTTTTGCTATTGGTAAAGTACTCAAGTATGACGATGATAATCTGGTATTCGAGAGCATCAATGAGTTAGGGCAGGTTGAATCAATTGCAGTGATTGCTAGGAGCCATATAACGCATATTACTGAAGATTCCGAGCGCTTGCTCTTCTTTAATTTTTTAGTTCAATGGCAAAAAAATAATGGCAGTTTTGATCCGGACAGGCTGGAGCGTTCAGTTAAATTACGGGATGAAATTCAGTCACCGGCAGAAATTATTGATAATTGGCCCGAAGATCAAATAGTGAAAATTAGTGATTCAATTTATCATTATCCTGATCGGTTAGGCTTAATTGAAGATCGCTCTGATAGTGGCTTCGACCTAAAAATTGTAACTGAATATGGTTTAGGAGATACTAGCGATCATGATTATAGTGATTTAATTAGTGTTGATCTGGCTGGTTCAGAAATGATTAAGATGCAACAATTTATTGATAATGAGGGTTAAAATTATTGTCATTTGAATTGAAATTTTAATATAATTGAGAAAACGAAAGGAAGATGTTTTATGGGATTAACTTTTGACAACCCTAATAACTTACAGAAGATGCTTGATCGCTTTGCGACTGTACCAGATCCAAAGAAGACGCCTAAGCATAAGGATCCAGAAGAATTATTAAATAAGGATTCTAAGGACAAGAAGAAAAAAGATAAGAAATAAGAAAAGACAGATTGCATCATATGTAATCTGTCTTTTTGTGTAGAATATTGATTATTTTATTTTTTCATAAATTGGGGTGAGGTCTCCGGTGCCCAGATGAGGCAAACGATAAAGGCAAAGAGTAAAACAATCGCACAAACTAGCATTGCCAGGCTAGCACCACCCACATTAGTTAAGACGGGCAATAAGAAAGTCCCTGCGGCAGCCCCGATTCGGCTGATTGTAATACAAGTACCTACACCAGTTGCTCGTACCTTCAGATCAAATAATTCAGTCGGATAAGGATAATCTAGGATCAAACCAGCTGATAAAATAATCGCAAATAACGTAAAAATACCTAATTTAAGTATTGAATTTAAGTTAGGTACTATTGCTAAAATGCCGATTAGCAGACCTGAGATTAGAAAATTACTGATAAGATAGAAGCGGCGGCTAACCTTGTTAAAGATCCAGGTACCGATTAGCACACCAATGAACATCCCACCATTGTAGATAATTCCTGAGATATTTCCACTAGTGATATTCATGCTTTGTAATAAAATTGGCAAGAAGATACTAATACCGAAAAATGAGAAGGCTTGGCAGGCATAGAAAATCCCACCTACTAGAGTACGTCGCAGATATTGCTTGGAAAATAAAATTGCCCAGGAAATATTTCTAGGCGTTTTCTTTTTATTCCGCTTCATAAAGCGGGCAGGTAATCTCCATTTGCGTCCCATGTGCTTACGAATGACCTTGTTGGCCGTCTTAATCTTACCCTTACTTGCTAGCCAGCCTGGTGAAGCAGGGAGTGGGAAAAGACTTCTGAAGATAGCAGTTACTAGTGCAGGTACTGCACTTGTTGCTAAGATTATTTGCCAAGTATAACTATCAAATCCAGTGATAAAACTACCAGCTAGGTAAGACAAAATAAAACCAATAGTCCAGTAGATTAATAAATGACTCTGGCGCTTGCTGTCTTCACCCTTAGGTAGCCATTCGGTTAACAAGGCATTCCCTACAGTATAGTCAACAGCAATCATTAAACCAATTCCAATACGGAGGATAAAGGTTAAGCTAAAATTAGCGGTTATTAGATGTAATAAAGAAAAAGCAGCTAATATATACATATTCCACATTAAGAGTTTACGGCGACCGATTTTATCAGAAAGTCGACCGACCAAAAGACTACCAGCAAGGCCAATTAAAGCACCAGCCCCAATTAATCCAGTCCAGAAGTCACTAATGTTGATATATTTAGCTGCATTAGAAAGAGCGGTACCACTAATTCCCAGGGAATAGCCACAGGCGATTTGACCTAAGATAACGGCCATCATCACTCTTAAGTGAACTGACATTAGTGGTGCACGCTTGTAATTCTTTTTAGTTTTAATAAATTTTTCGCGTTTCTTTTCTTGGATAATTTTTTCGTTATTCTCCATAAGAGTAGGATCTAAGCCTACTTATAAAACATCTCCTTTTCTTAGATACTTTACATAATCTATATCTATGTTATCAAAAAATAAGAAAGGATGCAAAAAGCCATTCACAAGGAATGGCTTTTAACTTAAGCTTTTTCAATTTCACCAGCTGCGATTGGCAAGGTAGTATGGGCATCATAACTCATTACGCAACCACCTACAGTATCAGGTAATTCCAGATCTGCAGGTACACCATGAACGTAAACTACACGCTTGTCTAGTTGTAGTTTATCGCTACCAAAGGCAGCTTTGAATTTCTTTTGTAGCTTTGTTAATGAGACATCAATCTCATATTCATAATGTCCATTACTGTCGGCAACAGGATAACCATCATGAGGAATATTCATGTTTTCTGGGGCATCATCAAGTGGCACCATTGTAGTTCCTGAGACCGGCTCAGTTTCTGGTAAATCAATAAAGCCATCATGGTTAACGTCTTGAGCTGCAGTTGGTACATGAGCTTTTTGACCATTCGGGAAGCCATGGAAATGTTCCCAGTGTTCAATATTTGCTGGAGTATCAAACATCTCAACGTGAATATGTAGTTGATCACCTTTTTCTTCAAAAGTGGCAGTACCGTGTGCCTTGGTACCAATTTTTTCAGCGTTTAAAGGCTCAATATGTGCGATGTATTTAGTCATGATTAATATTTCCTTTCTGCTTGAGTTGTTAAATACATTGTATTAAGATGCAGATAAAAATAAATTGACTTAGATCAAGAAATGAGGCTTTTATGCAACATTCACCCATGGCTTGTATTCGCAAAGCAGCCATATTTAAAAATTTGCCAAATGAAATGTTAGAAAAACTAGTACCAATTTCAACGCATCAAGAATATTTTCCAAAAGGCAGTATTATTCGACAACCAGGTGATGGTAAGAACGGAATGCTTTTTATGGATCAAGGCAGTGCCAAGATTTACAATCTCAACGAAGACGGTAAAGAGACCGTATTAGGTGTGCTGAATCAAGGCGATGCTAATGGACAGCAGAATCTTTTTCAAGAACATGCCCAGGAAAACTTTGTGCAGGCTTTACAAGATACTTATGTTTGTTCTATTGAGCGTCGTGATTTTCAAAAGTTATTGAAAAAGACGCCAGATTTAGCATTGAATTTGCTTAATAATTTTGGCGAGCAGCTGGTTACAATCGAAACTAACTCTATTCGGCGCAATTCAATGGATGCTCAGGAACGCTTAATGGCCTATTTGCAAGACTTAGCTCAAAAACAGGGGAGTAAAAATGTGGAATTAAAGTTAAAAAAGAAAGACTTAGCATCATATTTGGGTATTACTGCTGAAACTTTAAGTCGCAAATTGAAAAATTTACAAAAAGAAAACCGGATTAAAATATCCGGTCGGAGAATTATTTTACTTTGAAACTTGAGCTGTTTCACCAGCAATTTTTGTTTTATTCAATAAAAGTGAACTAGTTACAACAGAAACAGAAGAGAAGGCCATAGCTAAGCCTGCAAGTTCAGGACTAAGCTGCAGACCAAAGGCCATGAATAAACCTGCTGCAATTGGAATACCAATAGTGTTGTAAATAAGAGCCCAGAAGAGGTTTAATTTGATTCTGTTGAAAGTTTTCTTAGAGATCTCAAGTGCTCTAACTACGCCCATTAAGTCATTTTGAACGAGAACAATTCCACCAGATTCAATAGCAATATCGGTACCTGATCCCATGGCGATGCCGACATCAGCTGTAGACAGTGCAGGTGCGTCGTTAATACCATCACCGACAAAGGCCACTTTATTGCCTTCATTTTGTAGTTTCTTGATCTCAGTAGCTTTTTCGGTTGGCAAAACGCCTGCTATAACTTGATCAATACCAACTTCGCGCCCAATAGCTTCGGCAACATTTTGATTGTCACCGGTAAGCATCACCGTCTTTAAACCACGCTTTTTAAGTTCCGCAATTGCTTGCTTAGAACTTGCTTTAGGTACATCTTGAATGGCAATTAAGCCAATGATGTCATTACCTAGGCCAACATAGACTACAGTTTTTGCTTCTTTTTGAAGTTGGAGAGCCTGATCTTTCATTTCCTGGGAAATAGAAATATCTTCTAATAAACGATCGCTACCAACAAAAGCTTCTTGATTGCCATAGTTTGCCTTAACTCCGCGGCCTTCAATAGCTGCAAAGTTTTGTATAGACTTAATTTCAGTCTTTGCTTCTTTAGCAGCTTTAACTACAGCGGTTGCTAGTGGGTGCTCAGAATTTTCTTCCAAACTAGCTGCAATAGTTAAGACCTTGTTTTTATCACCTACAACATTAGTAACTTGTGGCTTACCAACGGTAATTGTACCAGTCTTATCAAACACAACGGTATCAATGTCGCTAACTTCTTCAAGAACTTCACCGTTCTTGATTAAAACGCCCATCTTAGCGCTACGGGCAGTACCAACCATTAAAGCAGTTGGTGTCGCTAAACCTAGTGCACATGGACAAGCAATTACGACTACTGAAACGGCGAAGAGCATAGCATTAACCAATGTTGCGCCTAAGAAAACATACCAAATTACGAAGGTAATAATTGCAATAATTAAAACGACTGGGACAAAGATATTAGATATTTTATCAGTTAGGTTTTGAATCGGCGCATGACTGGTTTGGGCTTTTTTAACTAAATCAACAATCTGAGATAGCATGGTCTCGCTACCAACCTTAGTTGCTTTAAAGGTAAAAGTACCATTGGTGTTGATCGTTGAACCAACAACATCGTCACCCTTTTTCTTAGTAACTGGCATACTTTCACCAGTAACCATTGATTCATCAAGAGTTGATGATCCATTAACAATTACACCATCGACAGGAACCTTTTCACCTGGCTTAACGCGGATGATATCGCCAACCTTGACTTGGTCAAGAGGTACCTTAACAAACTCGCCATTGCGCTCAACTTCAGCGTCTTTAGCTTGAAGGTCAATCAATTTAGCTAAGGCATTTGAAGCGTTATTGTGCATCTTTTCTTCCAGGGCATCCCCGAGTAAAACGAAGACGGTTACGTAAGCAGCAGTTTCAAAATAAACTTCACGGCCAGTAAACATGGCGAAGATACTGTAGAAGTATGCTATTGAAGTACCAACGGCTATCAGCGTGTTCATGTTAGCGTTATGGTGCTTAAAAGCGGACCAAGCACTGCTCCAATAAGGCGCAGCAGAAATTGCCATTATGATTGTAGTCGTGATAAAGGCGATCCAATTATAGCCCGGCATCATCCAGTGAAATGGCGTGGCAAACATCTGGATTAGCATTGGAATTGCTAAAATAAATGAAATCCAGAAGCGCTTAATATTTGAGAGCTTCATTATTTAACAACAACCTTTCCGCGGAACATATCCATTCCACAAGCGTAGGTGTAAGTACCTGGCTTGTCAGTTGGAATGTCAATCGTAACTTCTTTTTTACCATCTAATTTTTGGTCAAAATTTAAATCTTTAGAGACTACTTCATTCATGCAGCCCATATTATCTGATGGAATAAACTTTAATTGAGCTGGTTTACCTTGCTTGAAAGTAACTGTGTTTGGTTTATAACCATGATTTTCTGCATTAACAACAACTTTTTTAGTTTGATTCTTTGAAAAAATACTCATTATTTAACAACAACCTTTCCATGAAACATACCCATTCCGCAGGCAAAATTATAAGTGCCTTTTTTATCAGTAGGAATATCAATTGTAGTAACTTTTTGCTTGGTTAAATCTTTATCAACGCCCAGTTGTTCAAAGACGACATGGGATAAACAGGCAGTTGAGTCCTGCATGTCGAAGTTCACTTTGGCGGGAACGCCTTGCTTTAAGACAATCGTTGAAGGGGAGTAACCGCCTTTAACAACGATATCTGCTTCTTGTGATCCTTGGCCTACATTAGCGGTCCCGACAGTTTCTGTATGTTTACCAAAGAACCACCAGAGGATAAAGCCAATTAGTAGAATGGCTACAATTAGTGTAATAATTTGTGAAATTTCCATTTTATTTACCTCTCTTTAGCACAGATGCTCTTTTCCTGGTAAACAGTTGCATGGCACTGTTTCAGGGGCAGTCTTTTCTTTTTGATCAATGATCTGCTTCATTTTAGCTAAGTCATTTTTAGAAATAGGAGAATCTGCAAGTAGTTGCAGGATAACTTCTCCTTTATGCATGTTGCACATCCGATCTAACAATTCCTGTGCTGCTTCAGTCATTACTTGTGTTTGGTTAACTTTGGCCGAGTAAACGAAATGTCGGCCTTCCTTAGTAGTGCTTAGCAAGTTTTTATTAACTAAGCGACGCAATAGGGTCTTAATTGTTGATTCAGACCAATCTTTCTTAGCTTGAAGTTCTTGAATTATTTTAGTAGAGCTCACGGGTTCTATCGTCCAGATAATTCGCATGATTTCCCATTCACTGTCAGAAATTGTGCTCTCTTTTTCTTGCAGTTTAACCATTTTTTCCTCCTATCGTTTACATATGTAACTATACCACTTAAATTTACGGTTGTAAACGATAAAGCAATAAATTATGTATAAGTTTGCAAGTTTTTGTGAAATCAGTAAATAAACAAGCTAATTATCAATAACACAATTAAAATCCAAACTGCATCAATAAGATAAACTAAGATCTTAATCCAGATCTTTTTATACAATTGACCAGTCTGAAATAGAAAATATAAAGTTATTCCCGCTAAGATAACCCCGATAGTGGTGGTAGACGTACTGTGTCCATTGACATAGAAAAATATACCAGTAATGGCAGATAATATTAAAGTTCCGATGATCCAAAGTGCTTTTTTGTTTAACTTCATGATTATACCTCTCGTATGTGTGTTTCATGTGAAACTAGCTATATTATTATAAAGAAAAAACTCATTCTTAATTAAAAGAATGAGTCGTAATAGCATGTTATAAATTAGTAACCAAGAAGAAGATGACGAATACCACAAACAAGATATACATCATTGGACTAACTTCTTTGTAACGCTTGGAAGCAATCATTGTGATTGGATATGCAATCAAGCCTAATGCCAAACCATCTGAAATACTGTAGGTTAATGGCATCCCTACAACAGTAAGGAAGGCAGGAAAAGCAATTTCAAACTTCTCCCAGTTAATCTTTTTCAAATTACTTGCCATCAAAACTCCAACGATAATTAATGCTGGAGCTGTTACAGTAGTTGGAATTACTTGAAGTAACGGGCTGAAAATCATACTGATAATGAAGAAGATCCCTACAAAAATTGCGGTAAGACCAGTACGACCACCCATAGCAATTCCGGCACTTGATTCTACAGAAGTTCCAAGTGGGGCAGTACCAAAGACAGCACCTTCAACCATGGCAGTTGAGTCGGCTAAAAAGGCGCGACCGATCCGTGGAATCTTGCCATCCTTATCAACCATGCCAGCTTGTTCAGTCATCCCAATTAAAGTACCGGCAGTATCAAAGAAAGTAACCAGCAGGAAGGTTAGTACAACCATCCATAGTTGGGCTGTATTAATATCTTTAATATGGAAGACAGCTTGACCAAAAGTTGGCGCAATACTTGGTGCACCAGAGATAATACTGTGTGGCAATGGAATTTGACCAATGATCATACCGAAGATGGCAGTAACAATCATTCCAATAAAGATAGAACCAGGCACATTTAATGCCATTAATACAACAGTCAAAATTAAGCCAAATAATGTGATCCAAACTGCTGGAGTGCTAAATTTTCCTAAAGTAACTAAGGTTGAGTCACTGTTAACAATTAATTGACCATTTTTTAAACCGATAAAAGCGATGAATAACCCAATTCCTGCTGAAATAGCATACTTCATATCTTGTGGAATGGCATTAACCACTAATTCGCGTAATTTAAAGACAGTAATTAAAATGAATAAAGCTGAAGCAACAAGGACTGCAGCCAAAGCTGTTTCCCAAGAAATATGCATCCCAACACATACGTTATAAGCGAAAAAGGCACCGCTACCTAAGGTTGGAGCTAAGGCAATCGGATAATTAGCAATAAAACCCATTAAAAAACACCCAACTGCTGTGGCAAGAGCTGTTACAGTAAAAGCGGCACCTTTAGGGATACCAGCTGCGTGCAAAATGTTTGGGTTAACGAATAAGATGTAGGAGAGACTGACAAAAGTGGTTAAAGCAGCGATTAACTCACGTTTAACAGTGGTATGAGCATCTTGTAAATGAAAGACTTTTTCCAATGTCTGCATTTAAAAATTCCTCCGTAACTATTAACTTTTAAAGAAACTAATTGAATCTAGTTTAGCACAGATGTTGAGGAAGAGAGCTCAATTTTAATATTTCCTGGGAAATATCGGTTAAAGTATAATATTAGTAGAAAATTCTTTAGAAGGTAAAAATAATGAGCAAACCTAAGATAATATTTTTTGATATAGATGGTACTTTAATTGAAAAGAAAAAATCAATTACACCTAAAATGCTAGAGACACTGCATGCTTTACAAGACAACGGCATTATGATTTGTATTGCATCAGGCAGACCACCAGTGCAACTGCCTAAGTTGGGTGTAGATTTTGATGCATATTTAACTTTTAATGGTTCTTACTGCTATAACGATCAAGACATTGTTTTTGATAATCCGTTAAGGCAAGGAGATGTCTTGCAGGTGATTCAAAATGCTCAGAAAATAAATCGGCCGTTAGCTGTAGCTACCAAAACACGGATTGCAGCTAATGGTGTTGATGAGGATTTAAAGGAATACTTTGCTATTGGTGGAACGGATTTGAAAGTGGCGCCAGATTTTGATGTGGTTGTCGATCAGGATACGGTTTATCAAATAATGGTAGGCTGTCGTGAAAAAGATTATGACAGACTTGTAGCTAATACGCAAAATGCTAAGGTAACAGCTTGGTGGGATAGAGCAGCAGATATTATTCCAGCTACTGGTAGTAAGGGTGTAGCAATTGAAAAAGTGTTAGATTATTATCAAATCTCTGTGAGCGAAGCAATAGCCTTTGGTGATGGCGGCAACGATATTGAAATGTTAAAGACTGTTGGTCACGGCGTTGCAATGGGGAACGCAACAGACGATGTGAAGGAAATTGCTGATGACATCTGTGGCAGCGTGCAAGATGACGGAATTTTTACTTATTGTAAAAAACATAATTTAATTTAAAAATAGGATCGACATGAGTTAGTCGATCCTATTTTGATCAGTTTTTAGAGCTTAATAACCAATCTTTAATATTGATTATTGGAATACCGGAAATCATTTCTTCATTTTCATATCGGCCAGTGATGACTATTTTTTTGTAGTTATTTGGAATTTGAAGTAAATTATCAGTTTCTCTAGTAGAATTTTCTGGAAGCTGGTAGGTTACTTGAATATATTGTTTATCATTTACCTTGGAAACGATGAAATCAATTTCTTTATTATCTAATTTACCAATTTGAACTGTGTAGCCCCGGCGAAGTAATTCGACATAAACTATATTTTCTAAAACACTACCGCGGTCATTATTTCTTTCTCCTAAAGCTTGGGTACGCAAACCAGTATCTACAATGTAATACTTACCTTGAGTAGAAAGAATCTTTCTCCCTCTAATATCATAACGACTAGATTTATAAAAAAGATATGCTTCTTCAAAATATTTAAGGTAACGCTGCACAGCGTTATAAGAGATATCAAAATTTGCTGATTTTAGTGTATTTACAATCTTGTTCGGATTAATTAATTGACCAATCGAATCTGCTAGATATTTAGCTACTAATGCAACTAATTCTGGTTCTCTTAATCCATTTTTGTAGCCGATATCATTGACAATAATGGTATTGTAAATTCCAGAAAGAATAGTTTGTTTTAATTCTTCTTTTGCTAACACTACCGCGGGGAAACCACCATATTTAATGTATTCATCATATAAGTTATCAATCTGACGCTCTGATGGTTCAGAAATATGTTTAAAATCTAGCATTTCTTTAAAAGAAAGAGGATAAACATGTATTTCTACATATCTTCCTGATAGTAAGGTTGCTAATTCTCCACTTAATAGATTGGAATTACTGCCAGTAATTGTGATATCAAGTAGAGGATTAAGTCGAAGGCTATTTACTACTTTTTGCCAATCTGATACATATTGGATTTCATCAAGTAGAATGTACATTCTTTGGTCACTAATAATTCGTTCTTTTAAGTATGAATAAAGCTTTTTAGGTTCATAAAGATCTATATTATCAAAGTCTTCAAAAGAAATATAAATGATTTGATTTTCATTTATGTTGTGTTTGAGTAAATATTCACGATAAAGCATTAAAATATAAGATTTGCCTGATCTTCGTACTCCCGTCAGTACTTTGATGAATTCTGTATTTTGAAATTGAAGTAATTGATTTAAATACTGTGGGCGGTTAATTAAATTTAACTGCATATTATTTCCTTCATAAAGTAAATTTTTAGCAATTTTCATATTATTTCCTTTATAAAGTAAATTATAGCAAAAATTTTATATTATTTCCTTTATAAAGTAAAAAAACAGAAAGTATATCTGCTTTTTATTATTTATTCATTTTTTCACGATATTCGCTAATGCTCATGCCTTTCCAGATGCTGAAGGCACGTAAGAACGAATTAAATTCCTGATAGCCTAGAAGGTAAGCAATATCGCTAGTTGTCATATCGGTGTTTTGTAAATAATTTAGCACTAAAACTTCTCGGGTGGAGTTCAGTTGTTTTTGAAAAGTAGTGTTTTCGCTACTCAACTTTCTCTGTAAAGTCTGTTTAGAATAACCTAACTTTTTAGCTACATCGTCAATTGTAAATTCACCATTAGGGAGTAATTCGGTCAATATGCTACGTACTCTAGCACTAGTTGAATCATCAACGGATAATTCAGATAAGCGTTTAGTTAATTCAGGCTTGAAATAATCCCACATTGCTTAGTTATAACTAATAAAATTGACCTGCAAGTCTTTTTTGGCAAAAGTAATGGTTTTGCTTTTACCCGATTCGATTTTGCAGCCAAAGAAGTTAATGACCTGCTCATCATTGACGGGGGATGTCATTGTGATCTTCAGCGGGGAAATGGCTTCTTTGGTCGTCTTGCGCAAAAGTCCCACTAAAAATGCAAATTCTGATAAAACTAGAAAAGAGGGTAGGGAATATTGGCTTTTTTAAGTGCTTCTTCAACGTTAAATTTATAATGAGAGAGTAGGTCTTCATAGCGACCATCTAAAATAAAGTGATTCATTCAAATACCATCCTTTTGATCCATATTATAAGATAAGTTGATTACTTTCTACTACCTTGTTCTTGCATCTTATAAACATTATTCATGAGCATCTTCTTAGGTAACATTGGTGCCAATTTCATGAATGGTTTTTGGGCTACAGTTAAACCAGCGGTAATGTTAAGCTTGCCTTCAATCATTCCTTCATACCCAGCTTTTGCAACACCTTCTGGACTAACCGCATGGGCGAATAATTGAGTTGAACTCAAATCACCACGATTGATAAAACCGGTTTGCATAGCGCCAGGCATTAAGCAGCTTACCGTAACGCCTGTGCCTTGTACTTCACGCCATAACGCATTTGACCAGCTTGTAACGTATGCTTTAGTAGCGTAGTAAACGGCTTGAAGTGGGCCAGGCATAACGGCCGCGTTTTACGAAGTCAGGTAAAAATAATTTAGTTAAACGAGTAGGCGTTTCAATGTTAACGGCGATCATGGACATGTCTTGTTCCATACTTCTTTTAATGAATTCGCCTTGACCACCAAAGCCAGCATTGTTGATTAAGTAGTCAATAGTCCAACCGTTCTTTTTGCAAGTATCATAGATCTTTTGCGCAGCATCTGGTTGTGAGAGATCAACATCGATAATATGTGCCGTTACGTTGTACTTTCTACGAACTTCTTTTTGTTGATCGGCTAATTTCTTAGCATTGCGACCAACTAGGATTAGTCACCCCCTTGTGAAGCATGAATGTTAACGAATTGGCTACCAAGCCCACCGTATGAACCAGTAATTAAAGCAGTTTTTCCTTCTTGAGATGTCATAATTGTTCCTCCTAAATAAATCTTTCATAACTTGATTTGTTGAAAATAGTATAGCGGCAATTTAGAAGAATCCGAACATCATAAGGCGTCAAATGATTATCAAAAGATGCCATTTGGACAAATAAAAACACAATCTCATATTTGAGATTGTGTTTAGGAACTAAAACATATAGCTTAATTCTTAGTTTGAATTTTCGTCAATAAAATCTTTTAATTTGCGTAAATCTGCTATTGAGAAATGGCCTCGGTATTTTTCGATATTTAAATCACTAATATTAACTATTAAATAATTTTTAGTATCAATGTATGATGGTTTATCTAAATTATATTTTTTCCAGTCAAAAATGGGAAAGTAATGCTTTCGGATATTTTCACTTTTTTCTTTATATTTTGAAGTGATTTTTAGCAGCCAAGCTTTACTGTTTAGTAATTTAATTATTAATACAGGCCTATTTTTTCCTCCAGGCTTATCAATGTAAGCAACATAAATATCTACAATATCATTAGTCCTCATCTAGCCAATCCTCAATTTCTTTTTTGGTTTTAGCTTCTTTGTGGGGGATTTTTGAGATGCTTTGAATTAATTCTCTTGAGGCTTTTTGTTCAGGAGTTTCTTTTAATTCAAATGGGATACCACCAGTTGCCACAACTTTCTTTAAGAACACATTTATTGCGGTAGTGGTATTGAGCCCTATATCTTGAAAAATTCCTTCTGCTTGAAGTGCTAGTGAGGAGTCAACATTAGCTTGAATTTTTTTATATGATTTCATTTTAGTCACAGCCTTTCTTTGATTATTATATCATCTAATAGAATCTGCTGTCATCATCCATACTATTAACAGACATCTTTTTAGAATAAAAACCAAGTAGACATGCTACTTGGTTAGATGGGGGTATCTATTAATGTAAAAGTAAGATAGGGTTTATAAGATAGAATTATTTTACATTCAGCACAACGAAGTAGATTACGAAAACAATAAACAAAATCCACATCATTGGCGTGATTTCTTTGAAACGCTTGGCTGCGATCATTGATACAGGGTAGACAATCAAACCCCAGCCAAGTCCGTCTGAAATAGAGTATGTAAGAGGCATTCCCAATGCGATTAAGAAACATGGGATGGCAATTTCAAGATCAGTCCAGTGAACGTGTGCCAAGTTTTCGGCCATTAATACCCCAACAATAATTAAAGCTGGTGCCGTAACTTGGGTAGTGAAAACACTCAAAATTGGACTGAAGATAGTTGAAATAAGGAAGAAAATACCAACCCAAACGGCGGTTAAACCGGTACGACCACCAACAGCGATACCAGAACTTGATTCAACGAAGGCACCAACAGGGGAAGTACCAAGCACAGAACCAACTAACATACCTGATGAATCAGCTGCTAGAGCTTCACCAGCACGTGGCATCTTGTTGTCCTTCATCAGACCTGCTTGTTGAACCAAACCAATTAAGGTACCAGTGGTATCAAAGAAAGTAACAAGTAAGAATGTAAAGACAACGATCCACATTTGAACGGTATTAATATCGCCAATATGGAAGACTGCTTGACCAAAAGTTGGAGCAATGCTTGGAACTGAAGAGATAACGCCTTTAGGCATGGGAATTTGACCAGTCACTATGCCAAAAACAGCAGCGGCGATCATTCCGATGAAGATGGCACCTGGAACTCTGGCAATCATTAAGAAAATAGTAATGATTAAACCAAAGATAGTGATCCAAACAGTAGGGTTGTTGAGACTACCAATAGTAACTAAGGTAGAATCACTATTTTGAATCAACTTACCACCTTGCAAACCGATAAAGGCGATGAATAAGCCGATACCTGCGGAAATAGCATATTTAATATCGGCAGGGATGGCATCAATGATCATTTCACGTACCTTAAAGACAGTTAACAAAATGAACAGAATTGATGCAACGAAAACAGCTGCTAAAGCAGTTTGCCACTTAACCTTCATGCCTAAACAAACAGTATAGGTAAAGAAGGCGTTTAAGCCCAAAGTTGGTGCGGAAGCAATTGGGTAGTTAGCGATAAGCCCCATTACGATACAGGTAAAGGCAGCCGACAATGCAGTAACGGTGAATAGAGCACCTTTATCCATACCGCTGGCACCTAGGACGTTTGGGTTAACGAACAGAATGTATGACATACTTACAAAAGTAGTAAGACCAGCCAATAATTCTGTTTTAAAAGAGGTATTGTTCTCTTTTAGATGAAAAAACTTACTGATAGAATTCATTTATTCCTCCATAGTCTGTATAATATGAACATTCAATTAGAATTATACTTAAATAGTTAATAATTTCAATAGAATTAAACGATTTCATTCGATTTTGACAATGAATACGCTTTATTTTGAAAAACTCTTGACCTTTACCTTGCGTAAAACCGTATATTTGAATTAGAAAGCAGGTGAAAAGTAATGTCAGAAAGATATGGAATTGGTGAAGTTGCTAAAAAATTGCAAGTAAGTACGCGTACATTACGTTTTTATGATCAAAAAGAGCTACTTAAACCAACTAAGGCAGAAAATGGCTATCGCTTTTATAACGAGGATCAAGTGCAGCAATTACAGGTGATTATTTATTTAAAAGAATTAGGCTTTTCTCTAGCTAAGATAAAAACATTATTGCAGGCTGACCATGCGCAAGAATCGTTGGCTTTATTGGTGAATGCGCAATTGCAGAGTAATAATGAAGAAATAGAAAAGTTTCAGACACAACAGAAGCAACTTCATGATTTGCAAAAAATACTAACCAAACAAAGTAATTTAGAATTAACTGACCTTACGAAGATGATGACTAATGAGACTATTTTAAAGAAGTTCAGAAGAAGAATGTTGGTTTATGGTTTATTGTTAGAGGCAATTGAGATTATAGGGATTATTTTAGCTTTCTATTTTGGCAGACAAGGAAATAATATTGGTATGATTATTTCGGTGGTAGCAATGTTGTTAGTAGTTTTGCTTGGTGCATTTAAGCTGAGTCAAAGTTATTACAAGGAGGTGGCGTATGTGTGTCCGCATTGTGGTCATACTTTTGTTCCATCGTTTAGAACATTCATATTTTCTGCACATACGCCCAAGATGAGAAAACTGCGTTGCCCCGATTGTCATGAAAAGTCCTATTGTTTGGAAGTAGGGCGGTAATATTTCCTGGGGAATGAAAAAAAGATTGTCGTTTGAGGCAATCTTTTTTGGTTAATGTCTAATTTTATTGATAATTAAGCCTAGGCAATAGGTAATTAGTATGCCAGCAATCAATGTGATTAAGCCAGAGATAAAAGTTACTTGATTATTATGATATTGCACTGTAATTTTCCCAGAAACTATACCAATAACATTAAAGTAGGTGGTAGGTAACCATGCTGCTGCTTTTTGCAACGGCTCAATCACGGTGCTTGAAACACTTACTCCTATTAACAAAATCAGCGTAATAAATAAGGTAGGAAACTTGTCACGTACGACATTAGAAATTAATTGGATAAAGTTGATGATAAATAATCCCACTAAAAGCTGAAGTACTAGGATTGGCATGATAATTTTTAGCGTTGGTACATACTCGTTAAGTGTTTGTCCGGTTAGATTTTTGTAGAGATAGAATGGATAATTCAGATTACCAGTTTTAAAAATTAGTGTTGCAACTATGAATATTAAAATATTGAGTAGGTAAAAAATACCACCTGCAATGATTATGCCAATTAAATTATCAAATACATATCTGTGATTGTTAGTGATTGGTAATAACGAACTAATATCTGCTTTGTTTTTGTATTTTGAAGTATAGAGTTGGGTCAAAATAAACGTGACTACTAAAATGAATAAAAATGGCAGGTATAGTTGATTTAAATCTAATAAAAATTGAATTCCAGTCACGGGTGGAGTGTCTTCATACGGAAGTGGATGTTTAGTTAAATATTCAAAAAATTTTACATTTTTAGTTAGAGCATTTTTTTCATCGTTGCTGACATTATGATTTTTTAATTGAATATTTTTAGCCAAATTTGCGGCTTTTAGCTGATAGTGATAAACTTCTTGCCAATTTTGTTGCTTGAATGCATTGAGTAGATTCTGACTATCTTTGCGCTGTTTTTTAGTATCTGAAATACTTTGTTTGGTTAAGTTATATGCTTCGCCATTCTTTTTGTAATGCTTTAAGGAATGTTCCATTTGTTCAATAGCGTTATTTTGCATAGCTAAATTTCCCTTAGCTTGATTTTCTAAGGACATACTCCTAGAAGTGGTCGCATTAAGACCGAGCACGATAAAAGAAATTATTAGTAATAATGGTACTGTAATTAGAAAAATGTTATTTTTGAAAACCTTCTTTAGCTGAAATTGAATATAAGCCATTATTTCACCTCATTCATTGTTAAATTCTCTAGTTTTAACTTGGTGACGTTATTTAAATTATTAATTTCGTTTGCATAGTGAGAGGTTAGAATAATGCATTTGTCATTTAAACTGATCAAATCGTTTAATCTACAGTAGAGCTTGTTTCTGTTTTCTTCATCTAAGCCATTGGTAATCTCATCCATTAATAAATATTGGGCATCACTGACTAAGTACATAGCGATAATTAATTTCTGTTTCATCCCTAGAGAATATTTTTTAATGGGTACTTTTGCAAATTGATCTATTCCCCAAAAGCTGAGTTCTGTATCTATATCGTGTTGCGAATGCCATGAAACTTTCACAAATTGAAGATAATCTAAGCTGTTTAGATTGGGGTCAAGCCAGCTGTTCTCCTCAAAGAAAAATATTTTCTCCTTAATTTGATTAAATGGCAAATTATCAAAAGTGATAGCCCCTTTATAGTTAACTAGTTGGGTTAATGCTTTAAGAAAGGTGCTTTTGCCAGCACCATTTTCTGCCATAATTTGATAGATATTTCTAGTTTTAAAAGTAGTCGTAAAACTCTTTAAAATTGGTTGTCTGGTTGTGATAGTTAGGTTTTCAACTTTGATCATAAATATCCTTTCAAAAAAGGCACGGCTGTTGTGCCATGCCTATAAATAGTAATTAAATCATACAGGATATTAATCAGCATCGAGTTGTTTCGTATCACATACTATACAAAATCATTTTGGCCAAGTTTTAACTATATCTTGATAGCCATATTTTTTCATTTCGTCTTTAATTTTTTGTGCCTCTTCCTTGTTACCAAGAAATAAATTTTGCAAATATACTGCAGCAATCTTGTAAAGCAAGAAATGTACCGTAGGTTCTAGATTAAGAATATAATCAAATGTTTTTTGAACATTTACATCTATGGTTTTTACAGGATTATTTTTCTTATAATATACCGCTAAATAATTCTCGAAGACGCGAAGATATCTTTCTTGTAGTAATTCAGGTATATAGTAAGAAATAATTAACTAAATTAGATCATATTATTAGTCTTGATGTAATAATATGATCTTTTTATTTTCTTTTCGCCTATTTATTGAATACATATGATATAATATTAGTTAAGGAGGTGAAACTATGAAAGCTAATCAAGTAATGGAAATACTTCAAATTAGCCGC
>NZ_PCYV01000034.1:0-26650 GCF_002553785.1 Lactobacillus sp. UMNPBX15 | reverse complement strand
GTTCAGCCATCTCTTTAGGTTTAAGAACTGCCATAATCTTCATCTCCACATATTATCTTTAGTAAAGATTAAAGCATTTGCTTCTACTCAATTCTATAAATTTCTATTTCTTTCTATGGCTTAATTTATCATTTCTTTCTCCTTCAAAAAGAGCGGCCAATTTTGCCAAACTCTTATGATCAGGATAGCGTTGAACTAATTGCTCAATTTTATCGGTAGCTAATTTTTTTACTTCTTCGGCTGAGCCCATTTTCTCTAAAAAATCTGCCAAATCACCTGAACGAGCAAGTAACTTACGCTCACTACGACTTTCTGCCAGAAAAGCTTGGTCAATCTTACGTAACTTTAGACTACCATCAGCATTAAAATGATATCCACCCCACATATGCTGCTTAATTGGTTGCATCGGTTCACTATCCACATAACACAATTTCCCTACCATATGGTGCGTCTCAGTAATTCCTAACGTAACCGGGTCATAAATATCGACATAGTTAAAAATTTTCTCCCGCATTTTAGCCACCTGACGTCGTTCAGCTGGCGTCAGTAAAAGCCAAATATTGGTTCCTTCATACAGATAAGCAGCTGCAATTGCTTCTGGATGACGACAATTAGCTAAAGCAAACTGAGCATTAATTGAACCTAACGAATGACCATAAATATAAATTCTACTACCTTTAAATTGATTAATTGTCTGATTCAATAAGTGAGCAGCTGACTTTAATTGGCTAGGAATCGTCCGTTTTCGTGCAAGCAGTGCTTTTAAAATTGGTAGATTAGTTTTAATCCATTCATCACGCCAAGTTTGTGGAGTCCCCTTTTTAAAACCATATGATCCTTTAAATAAGATTGTTATTTCATTCGGACTTGAAATGACGAAGGCTCGCATCCCATCCTTAGCATAAACATTACGACAAACAGTTCCAAGATAATGTTGATCTATTTTGATAGTATCACCCAGCTGCAATTCATCATATGCCTTTTTAGTTAATTCAACTCGTTCACGATCTGTTAACTGTGCATTTACACTCATAATTTTTCCTAAAATAAAAAACTAACTCTTACTATTATGTTAGCATGAGTTAGTTTTTTTGGATAATTTGAGCCTTTAATCATATTTTTTCTGCAAGTAATTTGCAATCGTTGACAAGCAGAAACAGACAATAAAGTACATGATTGCAATAATCACATACATTGGAATTAAGTAAGTCGTGTTCTGACTGTAAATAATTTGTGCGTGGTATAAAAGCTCTGGCAAAACAATGATAGTTGCCAATGAAGTATCCTTAACCAATGATACAAATTGTGATAATAATGCCGGAATCATATTGTGCAAAGCTTGTGGCATAATTACATGATACATAGCCTGACCATACGACATCCCGTTGGAACGGGCACCTTCCATTTGACCCGAATCAACTGAGCCAATTCCTGAACGAACAATTTCTGCTAGCATTGCACCTTCAAAGATGACTAACGCTGCAATTGAAGCTGTCGTTGGATTCGTTACAATACCTAATTGAGGTAAACCAAAATAGGTAAAGAAGATGATCAACAATAGCGGCAAGTTTCGAATAATATCAATGATAAAGCCTACAATTGCAGACACATACTTAATTTTCATGTAGCGAACTAATCCTAAGATTAATCCTACTACGAAGCTTAATGCAATTGAAATTAATGAAACATAAATCGTTACCCAAAGTCCTTGTAATAAGAAGCGGATATCGACCCATGAATATGCATGAATAAAAGTTTCCATTCTCTATCTCCTTCCTATTAGTTGACTAATTTTTTCTCTAAATGACGCATGTAGTAACTAAGCGGCAAAGTCAAGATCAAGTAGAACAATCCAACAATAATATAAGTATCAATTGTTTGGAACGTTGAGAACGCAATCAATTGTGCTTGATACATCAAGTCAAAACCGGCAACAAAGGCCAAAACTGAAGAGTTTTTAACCAAGTTGACAAACTGGTTGCCTAGTGGTGGAATCACTATCTTCATCGCTTGAGGTAAGATGACATAACGCATGGCTTGCACATAGGTCATACCGTTGGAGCGAGCACCTTCCATTTGACCAGTTCCAATTGAATTAATTCCCGCACGAACAGTCTCTGCAATAAACGCTGATGTATAAAGCGTTAAACCAATTGTCCCCGCTTGAAATCCTGACAATTTCACAATATAACGTGGAACGATCAAATAAAAGATCATGACAATTACCAGCAAAGGTATATTTCTAAAAATCGCAATATAGATCTTCGCGATCACTTGGCCAAATTTAGATGGTGCTACCTCAAGCAAGGCAAAAATCACGCCTAAAATCAAACTGAAAACTAGAGCAATAATACTACTTAAAATAGTATTCCAAAAACCTGTTAGGAAGCTGCCCCAGTTGTTAGTAATAATTTGCCACATTATTTCAAAACCCCCTTTAGACTAAAACCAGGAACTCCAGCAAACCACTTTTTAATCAAACGGTCATAAGTACCATTCTTTTGTAATTCATTCAAAGCTTGGTCGATATGATCAGCCATTTGTTTTTGTCCCTTATTAACAGCAATTCCGTAAGGAGCATTACTATAGACGCCGCCGACTAACTTATAACCAGGATTTTCTTGAGCGATACCGGCAAGCAAACCATTGTCAGTAGTTAATGCCACACCTTGGTTAGCCTTCAATGCAGACATTGCTTGACCATAGTCATCATATTGCAAAATCCGCGCTTTAGGGGCATACTTATGTACATCATCAACTGCGGTAGTTCCTTTAACGGCCAAAACAGTTTTGCCTTCCAGATCCTTAACATTCTTGATCTTACTATTATTAGGCACTAACAAAGATGAACCGGCTGGAAAGTATGGCTTAGAGAAGGTTACTTGCTTGGCACGTTCTGGTGTAATAGTCATTGTGGCTAAAACAGCATCAACATTTCCATTTTTTAAAAGTGGGATTCTAGTGTTGGCAGTAGTAGTAACAAAATCGGTTTTAGCATCTTTACCTAGCATTTGCTTAGTTAAAGCCTTAGCCAAATCGATTTCAAACCCTTCAATATGTCCTGTCTTAATGTTCGTTAAGCCAAACAATCTAGTATCTGCTCTAACGCCCCAAACAATTGTCTTACTTTCTTTTACCTTTTGATAAACATTATTGCTAGCATGCTTGCCACAAGCTGTTAAGGTAAACGCTAATAGAATCAGCAAAGGCAAGAAAAGAAATCTTTTTATCTTTTTCATGGCGTGTCACCTTAATCTTTAGAAATAACTTTGCTTAAAAATTGCCGAGCACGTTCAGTATCTGGATGAGCAAAGAATTCTTCTGGCTTGCGATCTTCTAAAATATGACCATTATCAAAGAAAATTAAGCGATTGCTTACTTCTCTAGCAAAACCCATCTCGTGGGTAACCACAACCATAGTAATGCCTTGTTCAGCAACATATCTCATAACTTCTAAAACATCTTCAATCATTTCTGGGTCAAGGGCACTAGTTGGTTCATCAAATAAAATCACCTTAGGGTGCATTGCTAATGATCTAGCAATCGCTACTCTTTGTTTTTGTCCACCAGATAATTGACGAGGATAAGAGTCAATTTTATCGGCCATACCTACTTTTTCAAGATATTGCATCGCTACTTTACGGTTCTCATCATCAGGACGCTTTAGCACAATCTTAGGCGCCAGCATAACGTTCTCTAACACAGTGTGATTATTGTAGAGATTAAAGTGTTGGAATACCATCCCAACATTTTTACGAATCTTATTAATATCGGTCTTTTTATCAGCCAAATCATACCCAGTTACAATTAATTGACCGCTATTAATTGGTTCCAAGCCATTCATAGTTCTAATTAAAGTACTCTTACCTGAACCAGATGGACCAATAATTGAAACCACTTGGCCTTCATCAATCTTTAAGTTAATATCTTTCAATGCATGGAGCTTTCCGTAGTACTTATCAACATGCTTAAATTCAATAATTGCTGTCATGGCTTCTACCTTTCTTTCCTTTGTCTACACAATATAATTATTTTACTCTTCTTAAAGCTAAAACTAAATATTTTAGCAATTCAAAATAGTATAATAGCCTGCTAATCTTATAAATTTATTCGGTTTTAGCAAAATATATTTGTATTTAGCTAGATTAAAATAATCATATTAACGCTACTTACGAATTTATTAACTACTAACTTTTAGGATAAAGAAAAAGTCCCTCATCCCTAAACTGGGACGAAAGACTTCTTTCCGCGGTACCACCCACATTGCCTATTAGATATAGACCTACTCATGAAGCACTATCATGCTTCACCGGTGTGGTAACGTACCGGAGACGTCTCAACCTACTCTAAGAATTGTTATTTCGGTGAGCTGCTAAAAGTGTTTTTCAATAGTTCAGGGTCTATTGGCTTTTCACTAGCACCAACTCACTGTTAGAAATAAACTATCTACTTGTCTTTTTCATAGCCTTTTAATTTATTTATATGTATTTAACCTTATTTTGGGATAAAAAGCAAGCAAAATTTCTTATACTTCAAAATGAATCCGTTTTTAATACAAATAAATGCTGTTAATATTCGGAAAATAGCTTAAAATATTTAGTGATATATTGAAAAACAAAGGAGTTTGAAATGGGAAAACTTGAAAAACCCGTTATCATTGGAATTGCTGGTGGTTCTGGAAGCGGCAAAACTACCATCGCTCATGAAATTGCGGATAATATTAATGATCAAGATCGCATTATGATCATGACCCAGGATTCTTATTATAAAGATAATACTGGTGTATCAATGGAAGAAAGAATGAAAATTAATTATGATCATCCTGATGCTTTTGATATGCCGCTACTTGAGGCACAATTAAGTCAGTTAATGCACAGAAAACCGATTGAAATGCCAACTTATGATTTTACCGCTCATACTAGAAGCGATGAAACTATTCATGTTGAGCCGGCCGATATTATTATCTTAGAAGGAATTTTAGTCCTCTTCAATGAAGATATTCGCAATTTGATGGATATTAAAGTTTATGTTGATACCGATGATGATATCCGTTTTATTCGCCGACTTGAGCGCGATATGAAGGAACGTGGTCGTTCACTTGACTCTGTTATTAATCAATATTTGGGTACAGTTAAGCCAATGTACAACCAATTTATTGAACCAACCAAGCGCTATGCCGATATCATCGTACCTGAAGGTGGGGAAAATGATGTTGCAATTGACATGTTAACTACTAAGTTACAATCTGTTTTGAAATAAGCAGCAAAACACTTCTCTAAAAAATTGGAGAAGTGTTTAATTTTTTATAAAGATAAGAAATTGCCAAAAAATAATGTCTCTATCTTACGTAATTAATACTGAAAGCATTAATCAAAATGCTATGATTTCATATCAAAATTATGTAAAATGGAGGTAAATTAGGTGGAACCTATCTTTTCACTAATTAGGTTAAAAAATCTTGTTAAAAATGAGCAATTTGTCTTGGTTAACAGAAAGGCAAAACATGCAACTCCTGTGACCAAAGAATTGGTTAAGCTAATTGTTGCAGATCTTTCAATAAATGATTTTGTCAAAGTAGATAAGGATAGAGCTTTTCCAAGTGAATATGTCTGGGTCTATGAAACTACTTTTGGCGTTAAGTACTACATTAAATTCAAATTTAAGAATGATTATACATTGGTTCTATTCATTTCCTTTCATGAAGCATTATATTAATTAGGGAGGGTCTACCTATGTCTTACATTGCAAACTACACCAACAGCTATGATATTCGTGGTCACGAAATTGAAGTAACAGCTCCTGCTCGTTTTGATGATCAAACTCATCAAGTAATTCCTGATTTAGAATTAGATGATCAGGCAGCCAAGCTAGCACTACAAAAATTCCGCAAACAATACGATGTTGTATCACCTCATGACATCAAACAATTACGCAAGAAATGGAAATTAAGTCAACGAAAACTAGCCCACATTTTAGGCTGGAGTCCTTCAACAATTGCCCTTTATGAAGCTGGCGCCGTTCCCACCAACGGCAATAATCGTTTACTAAAAATTTTGATTAAAGACGACAAAATCATGTTAGAGTTCATTAAAGATAGCGAAAAAATTGAAATGTAGCAAAAGACCTGATAATCACAAAGCGAAGATTATCAGGTCTTTTCTTTATTCTAAATTATCTTAATTTTGATTATCATCTTGTGCATTAGCTGTGTCCAAAATTCGGTTATACTTCTTGGCAAAGAAGACCAAAAGCAAGACACTAGCAATAACATAAATTACCGCTGCAATGTAATAGGCATTTGCATAACCATCTTGGGTAGTAAATAAGTAAAATTCGGTGAAGAGTCCATCAATGACACCGACAACAGCATAAGCAATCTGAACTACTCCAGTAAAGGCTGGACGCAAGTCCTTATCAACAATAACCATCTGAACTTCTTGTTGAATTGGCATTGTGGCATTGGCTAATCCTGTTCTTAAGAAGAGCAAAAGGCCGACAATTACAAACAAAACTGTCCCGCTACCTAAGCGACGACCGTTAGCTAGCAACAACATAACTGGCACACAGGTCAATGTACCTGCAGCAACAGAAACAATCGCCCCCATCTTCTTTTCCAAGAATGGCGCAAAGAAATATCCAATTAGCATCGCTGCTTGAACAAAGGTGTTAATGGTAGAAGTAACATCACGTGGAATGTGCAAATAACTATTCAAATAAATCGGCACATAAACAGCAACTAAACGAGCACCAAGTTGAATACCGGCAATATAGACAATCCACATCAATGTCTTCTTGCTCAAAAGCTTTTTATACATAGCCATCTTCTCTGCTCTGCTAGGCTCCTTGTCATCTGCAGTAGAACGATAATCACGTGGCACATCATGAATAAACAAAGCCAAAACAAAGGCTAACATGGTTACGGCAGCCGTAATGTAAAGCAGGATTCTGTATGAATTTGTATAATCTGCTAAAGTTTGACCAGTTAACATCTCTGACTTACCAGAAAGAACAGATGCCTCATGATAAGGAATGCCTCTAATCAAACCAAAGAACCAAACGACAGCTTTCCCACCTAAAAACGTACAGATCGTTTGTGTAATCAAATTAACAATCATTACTGTTGAGAACATCTTAGTTCTAATTTTTCCCGGAACATATGAGGTCCACATTAATGGATACATCAAATCATAAACCCCAATTGCTGTCCAAGAAATAGTATAAGCAATCATGATAACGAGCTGGTTAGTCGTGATACAAGTTAAAGCCATAAAAATCGCAGTCATTGGCGGCAAAATCAACAAAATCTTGCGATAACCCCACTTGTGAACTGTAGCGATCATTACTGACATCAAAATAGCAGTTGCCGCATTAAAAATGTTTAATCCAGAAATCAGGTGTGGCGCTACAATTTTGTAATAAGATAGAGCCGCATCATTCGTAATCCCAGTTACTGCACCCAAAATGCCGTAGATCCATAAATAAATAATAACATTATGTTTGTAACGCGGATTCCAGTTCTTAATTGCTTCTGCCTCAGCTTCCTTTTCTGCATTACTTCGTCGAGCCATATAAATCCACTTCTTTTTGAAAACGTATACAATACATCTAACTTTATTCTATCACTCAAATGGTATAAATAAAGTGTGTGTATACGAAAAGGTATGGTTTATAGTTTCTAGGCAACTTTAGGTTTTAATGCTTTATCGAAAAGATTGGTAATCAATTTCACTAGGACACCATCAAACAGTAATGATGAAATCATACTTACAATAAACATCAAAATTTGTACATTAACCTGATAATGACTCCAACCAAACAAAAAGTAACTTGGTATAAAACCACCTAAATTGGCAAAGAAAGCACCAGTCAAAACGCTCTTCCATGAGAACTTTTCATAGCGTTCTTTTTTAGGAAAAAAGCCGATCTCGTTCATTGCTCCTTGAATTAACCCCTCAAAAATAGTCAAGGCTCCCCACTGGCCACCGATCGCCATCTCAACCGTGGCAGCCAGCAATTCACCAATAGTTCCAGCTCCCTTAGTTGGTACAAAATACATCGCTAAAGGAGCAGCCATATACCATAAGCCAGTAAAAACGTTGTCAACAACCGGTGCATAACCGGTGGGTAAAAAGCTTAATTTTACTAAGTTATACACATTGTTAAAGCCATAAGTGTAAATCACACCCATGATGATCCCGATTAAGGCAACTAAAATAACTGATTTTACATTCCATTTTGACGATCTAGTAAACATAAAAAATGCTCCTTACTAACATACTGTCAGTAGGAGCACACAAATAAAAGTTAATTCTCTTGTTAGCACTTTCCCTTGCGCAAGTATTATCTTGTTCAGGTTCGAAGGGTATTATCTCAGCATTACGCACCCCTAGTGACATTTCATTTATTTATCAATTAAGTCAAGTATAGCACATTGTTAATCAAATGCCATTTGATCTGTGTAAAGTTTGTAATAAAATCCCTTTTCTTTAAGCAGTGCCTCGTGGCTGCCTTCTTCGATCACATTACCATCTTTTAACACAACAATCTTATTAGAATTCAAGATCGTCTTTAACCGGTGAGCAATCACAAAGCTTGTTCGTCCAGCAATCACAGTATCCATTGCCTTTTGAATCTTTTCTTCTGTTACCGTATCTACGTTAGAAGTTGCTTCATCCAAGATTAGGAATGGTGGATTCGTTAAAATTGTCCGAGCAATTGACATTAATTGCTTTTGCCCAGTTGAAAAGATTGAGTTAGCATCGCTAACTTGAGTATCGTAACCATCAGGCAAAGTCTCAATAAAATCATGGATATTAGCCTGCTTAGCCGCTGAAATCACTTCATCCATTGAAGCATTCGGCTTACCATAACGAATATTGTCCGCTACAGTACCAGTAAATAAGACAGAGTCCTGCAGGACGATCCCAACATTATTTCGCAATGATGTTAGTTGAATATCACGTACATCTGTCCCGTCAAAGGTTACTTTACCTGAATTAACATCATAGAAGCGATTTAACAGGTTCATAATCGTAGTTTTACCTGAACCGGTTGGTCCGACCAGAGCCACTGATTGGCCCTTATCAACCGAAATATTTACTCCGTGCAAAATTTCTTTATCTTTATTGTAGCCAAAATGAACATTTTCTAGCTTGACACCATGATTCAAACCACTAATGACCTTACCATTTGGCACTTCGTTTTCATCTTTTTGTTCTTCAACTGTAGCTAATCTTCTTGCCCCAGTTAAAGCTAATTGAATCATGGAATAAATTGAAGTAATTTGTGTCAAAGGTTGGAAATAAACTTGTGAATATTCAACGAAAGTTACAATCAAGCCCAATCCAATAGCCTGAGAAATTTGACCGGAAATAATCATCCAAGACCCCATAGCGATGACAATTGCCAAATTAAGTAAGTTCAATCCGTTCATCAATGGGAATAGGATTCCCGAATAAAATTGCCCCTTAAACAAAGCGGTTCTTACTTTATTGTTGTAGACCTTGAAGCCATCAACCGATTCTTGACGCAAACCATTGGTAATAATCACCTTTTCACCATTGATCTGTTCGGTAATATAACCATTTAAATCGCCAATTTCATCTTGCTGCTTATCGATATAAACGCGAGCTTTTTTCATTAAAAGGACACTAATAATCAAAATGAATGGTGTTGTCGCAATCGTAGTCCAAGCCAAAGTACTATTAATCGTGAACATCACAATAATTGTTCCCACGAACATAATTCCCTGGGAAATAATTTCAAAAATCGCATTGTTCATTGCGTTGAAAATATTATCCAAATCGGAAGTAAATAGCGATAAAAGTTTACCATCCTGATGAGTATCAAAGTAGCGCACTAACATCCGTTGAAACTTGGCAAATAGATTCTCACGCATGTCATTAGTTAAATCCGCATTGAACTTGGACATTACCATCCAAGCAATAAAAATCGCTATCTGGCTCAATAAGTAAAACAAGAACATCGACCATAACGCGCTATAGAACGTGTTCATGGATGCTGTACCCTTTTTTAAATCAACCAAATAAGTAGTTAAAGCGGTAACTGAACGGCCTAAATATGTGGGTGCCATAACCTGTGCACCACTCGAAATCAAAGAAAGGATAACCACAATAGTGATTCCCTTCCAATAAGGCTTCAAATACTTAGCAAAATAGCGCAATGCCTTTTTCGTATTACTCATTTATTCATTTCCTCCTTTCTTACCTTTTTGTGTCTTGAAGATTTCTTGGTAAACCGGCGAAGTCTTAAGCAATTCTTCATGCGTACCTTGTGCCACTAATTTACCGTCATCTAACACTAAAATTGTATCGGCATTAATCACTGAAACAATCTTTTCCGCAATGATAAAAGTAGTAGTATCAGGCAGCTCATGCTCTAAAGCTTGCTGTACTTTCTTCTCACTTTCCGCATCCAGAGCAGAAGTTGAATCGTCCAAAATCAAAATTGGTGCTTTAGCAATCAAGCCACGTGCAATAGATAGACGTTGCTTTTGCCCACCGGAAAAGTTAGCAGAACGCTCCTCTACTTCATGATCGAAAGAATCGTTATAACGCTCAATAAATTCTGATGCTTGCGCCATATTGGCAGCACGCTGCAATTCATGTAATTTAGCCTGAGCATTACCTTGACGCAAATTAGATGCTATTGTACCTGAGAAAAGAACTGCTCGCTGCAGCACAAAAGAAACAGTTTTGCGTAATGCAGCTTCAGTTACATCCTTAATATTTTGACCGCCAATTTTTACTTCACCCTTAGTTGGATCATATAAACGAGCAATTAATTGGGCCAAAGTTGATTTACCAGCACCTGTTGCCCCAACGATACCAACCATTTGACCTGGCTTAATCTTAAACGAAATATCCTTTAAAGTAGGATCATCCCCATCAGGATAAGTAAAGGAAACATGATCAAACTCTACGCTACCGCTAAGAGGTGCAACCGAACCACTTTCCACAAACTTGACATCTGGTTCAGTCTCCAATACCTCACGAATACGTCCAAGAGAAATATTAGCTCTTGAAAATTGCATTAAGGTCATTCCGGCAATCATGATCGTAAATAGCAGGGTTAAAACATAGTTAACGAATGGACTGACTACCGCAATATCACTTGGATGTGCCGTAATATTTTTACCAATTAAATAAACAATTAAAGCAATTACGGTATAAGCGATCATCTGAAAAGCTGGCATAATTGCAGAGAACCAGTAACCAATCACAATGTTGTAGTCATTCAATTGGTCCGAAGTTTGATCAAACTTTTTAATTTCTTGTGGACCTTGATTAAATGACTTAACCACTCTCACACCTTGCAATGTTTCTTGTGCTTGATTAGAAATTCGGTCCATCATTTCTTGGAATTTGGTAAACAAACTATTCATTTGTCTTAAAACGTAAGCGCCAAAACCAAAAATAAGTGCAACCATGACCACTGGTGCCCACCAGAAGCGCGGAATAATCACGATACAGAAGATAAATGAACCGACAATTAAAATCGGCAACCGCAACATCTGCATAAATAGCTGCATCATCATGTTCATTACCTGGTTCATATCGTTGATCAACCGTGTAGTTAGAGAACCTGCTGAAAATTTCTTAATATTACCAAAAGAGAACGTTTGAATCTTAGCATAGGTATCTTCACGTAGATCACTAACTACTCCTTGTGCAATTTTCGCTGCAAAATAAACGTTAAAAATACCCGAAATAATTGCAATTATACCTAGGACTACTAGCCAGATTCCATCAGACAAGACTGCTTGCTTCTGATTCGCCATCAATGCCTTTTGAATATTTTCCAATAATTTAGGCTGATATAATCCAGAAAACGCTGAAACTAAGATAGCAATAATTGCACAAACAACATCTTTTTTATAACGCTTTAAGTATGGAAGAATTATTTTAAAGTTTTCCATTTTTACTCCTTTCTTCACTTAAAAAATGCCAAAAAGTAGTGCTCCATTCTTCTGAAAGCTTAGCTAACAATTTCATTTTGTCAGTTCCCATGGCTTGAGCCGTTTTTTCCTCTAACTCAAATAGAGGACGCAACCTGTCATAAGCATATTTCCGCCCTGCTTCGGTAAGCTGGCAAAATCGAACTCGCTTATCGCTAGGATCAACAGTCATCGTGATATGATCATGATCACGCAGAATCTTAATTCCTTTGTTAATCGACTGCTTGGGTAAATCACTCAGATTTACTAATTCTCTTTGTGTCAATTTTCCCCGAATCAGTAATTCATACATGATTACCACTAAATAGTCCGGCAAGTCATGATCCTGCTCCCATTGGCTATAAGCACGGCTGCCATGGATAATTGATAGATTTAATTTTTCTGTCTCACTAATTTTCATTACTTCACCACAATATTTAGTCTACATGCATACCAAATATATTAGTATGCACATGGACTATTGTCAAATCATTTTGTCAAAAATAAGACTATAATTAAAGTAAAGAAACAATTTTTGCATCTAAATTTCAAATTGGTATAATAAAAAAATCATCAAGTAAAACAAGGCAGGGATTATATGCGTAAAAAGTTTTTATTAATAATTTCAATAGTGGTCCTGTTTGCTTTGCCATTAAGTGGCTGTAAGCAAAACAAAAAGCAAAACGTTTATCAAGCAGTTAAAACTAGTAAAACCATTAACTGGGGCGTCAAAGCCGACACGCCATTATTCGGCTCAATAAATATTAAAACAGGCAAACTTAATGGCTTTGAAATTGATTTAGCTAATGCATTAACCCATGAAATGCTAGGCAAAAATGCCAAAGCCAATTTCATAACAACAACGGCCAACACCAAGATTCAGCTTCTAAAAAACACGAATGTCGACGCCGTCATTGCAGCAATGACCATTACGCCTGAACGTAAAAAACAAGTCGAATTCAGTCACCCTTACTTTCCTGCTGGACAGTCAATTATGGTTGCTGACAGTAGCGCCATTAAAAATGCTAAAAATTTGAATAACAAGAAAGTGCTTGTAGTTAAAGGAACTACTGCCGCCGATGCTATCCATCAAGTTGCTCCTAAAGCGGAAATTTTACAATTCGATGATTACGGCCAAGCTTTTGCCGCATTAAAAGCTGGACAAGGAGATGCCTTTGTAACTGATAACGGAATTTTAGCTGGGATTTTGCGTGATAGTTCCGGCTATAAATTAGTTGGCGGCACCTTTACCAACCAGCCATATGGTATTGCAGTTAATAAGGGGCAAAATGACATGCTCAAGCATATCAACACTGCGTTAGCAAAACTAGAAAAGAATGGCACATATAATCACCTAGTTAAAAAATGGTTTGGCAACATTCCTGGTATGAACATTAAAGAACTAGAAAAGAAGTAAGAAAAAGGCTAAGATCAAAATTTTGATCCTAGCCTTTTCGCTTATTTAGCAATGAAATCAAGTAAAGTAAACATTACATCTTTATTTTTCTCAGGCACACCATGATTAATAATCTCTGTAGGCGTTTGATGTAAATCATTATTTTCTAAAGCATATGCTCCATCATTAATAGCAATCTCACGCACATTATCAATTTGCGGTTCAAAGTGGAACTGCAACCCAATTACATTATCTCCCAGTAAAAAGCCTTGATTCTTAACTAGATCACTAGAGAATAATAACTTAGCTTCAGTTGGAATTTCACTCATTTGTTCATGCCAATGAAGAGCTGTTAACTTATCCGGAATTCCTGTAATAGTCTGATCTTGCAAATAAACTGGTGCCCAACCTACTTCCTTAGCGGGTGCATCAAGTACCTTATAGCCCAAAGTTTTAGCAATCTGCTGGCTACCAAAACAAATTCCCAAGATCGGCTTGTGTTGATCTAACATTTGTCTAATCAACACACGTTCATTTTTGACCCAATCAAGATCATCATTAGGACTGTTTGGACTGCCTAGGACTACTAATAGATCCGTTTCATCAACAGTTGGCAAAATACCAAAATTCCCTGGATGGTAAACGAACATTTCGTTATCTCTAGCATGGCACCAGGCTTGAATAGAACCAGGTCCCTCATTAGGTGCATGCTGTAATACATTAACGCGCATAAAATCCCTTTCTCACTCAACAATATTTTTGTTTTTCATTTTATACTCAATTCTAGTGGTAAACAAGAAGAGTCAATTAATCTTTTATCGTATTTTTAGAAACTATATGTCACCTTATATGATATAATGTTATACATATTTTTACATCTGGAGGACTTTTATGGACAATCACCTTAAACGCAGTATTGGCTTAGGTTCTGCACTTTCAATTATCGTTGGAACCATTATCGGTTCTGGAATTTTCTTTAAACAAGCTTCAGTTTTAGATAGCGCAGGCTCAACCTTTATGGCACTTTTAGCATGGATTTTAGCTGGGATTATCACATTAACCGCCGGCTTAACGATTGCGGAAATCGGTGCCCAGATGCCTTATACTGGTGGACTTTACGTCTATATTGAAAAAATTTACGGCCGCGTTTTAGGTTTTATGGCTGGTTGGATGCAGGCTATTGTGTACGGTCCTGCTATGATAGCTGCAGTTACCGGTTTTTTAAGTATTATGGTGACTAATCTCTTTGGCATCGGCACCGAATGGCGTATTCCCATTGGTTTGATCACTATCATCGCTATCGGCGGTTTAAACTTTTTAGAAAATAAAGTCGGTGCAGCCTTTGCTATAATCACTACAATTGCTAAGATGATCCCTATTTTTGCAATTATCTTCTGCGGCATCTGCTCGGGTGATCAAAACGCTGTCGCCCAAACTGTGACTGAGCTGAATCGATCAACAGGTGGTCTTGGCGTAGCCGTTCTCGCTGCCCTTTTTGCCTATGACGGTTGGATCTTTATTGCAAATTTAGGTGGTGAAATTAAGAATCCACAAAAATTATTACCCAAAGCAATCATCATTGGAATCACTACAGTATTAGTAATTTACGCGTTAATTACTATTGGTATTTTTAGTTTCATCCCTGCCGATAAAATTCATGCATTAGGTCAAAATTCAACCACTTATTTGGCTGACGCTATTCTTGGTCCAATTGGCGGTAAAGTTCTATCTGTCGGCATTATTATCTCAATGCTAGGCACTCTCAATGGAGAAATTCTCACCTTTCCTCGTGTTATTTACGCTATGGCTAAGCGCGGGGATTTGCCTTTCTCAAGATTTTTATCATACGTTACACCTAAGGGAAAAGCACCAGTTATGGCTACTATGCTCTTAATTACCTTAACTGGAATTATGATGACTTTCTTCGATCCTGATTACCTATCAAATCTCTGCGTCTTCACAATTTATAGTTTCTATGTTTTAGCATTCTTTGGCTTATTCATTTTAAGATACAAAAATAAGGACCAACGTCCTTTCAGCGTGCCATTTTATCCCCTAATTCCTTTAGTAGCAATTGCAGGTGGGCTCTTCGTTTTAGTCAGCCAATTCTTCAATGATCCCGCTGGCGTTTTGCTTTTTACTGGAATTACCGCTGTCGGCTGGCCAATTTTCTTTTTAGTTAAAAAGATGAGCAAAGCACAGAATACGATTATCGAAGACTAAAAATCTCAAATTTTTCTTGTTCATTTTTAATAATTATGATATTCTAATTAAAATTAATTTAGGAGATTCAATTATGATTTATCAAGACACCACATTGGCATACTCATCTAGCTCAAGTTCCAACTGAACTTGAGTGATTTTGGTGTACGTAAATCAGCAGCCGGATTCACTCAATCGTTTCTAGACGATAAGGTGAATCCGGCTATTTTTGTATAAAGGAGAAAAAATGGACAACAAGCTTAAACGCAGTATTGGTTTTGGCTCAGCTTTTTCAATTGTAATCGGAACTATCATCGGCTCTGGTATCTTTTTTAAGCAGGCTTCTGTTCTTGACAGTGCAGGTTCAACTACAATGGCCTTACTAGCTTGGATTTTTGGTGGTCTAATTACCTTGGCTGCAGGTCTCACCATTGCCGAGATAGGGGCGCAAATGCCCTACACTGGTGGTCTTTATGTCTACATTGAAAATCTCTATGGCCGCATTTTAGGCTTTATGGCTGGTTGGATGCAGATCATCGTGTACGGTCCTGCAATTATTGCCGCCGTTGCTGGTTTTATGAGCATCATGATGACTAACTTTTTTGGTTTGAATCATTCATGGCGCATTCCTTTGGCTTTAATCACAGTTTTAGCAATTGGAATCATGAATTTCTTCGAAAATAAGGTAGGTGCAATCTTTTCGGTCATAACCACGATTGCCAAAATGATTCCGATTGCTGTAATCACCATTTGTGGAATCTGTTGGGGTCAACAAGATGCGATTAACCAGACTGTAGCAGAGGTTAGTCAACACACTAGTAACTTCGGTGTTGCTGTTTTAGCCACTTTATTCGGCTACGATGGCTGGATTTTAATCGCTAATTTAGGCGGCGAAATGAAAAATCCCCAAAAATTATTACCTCGAGCAATCATTGCAGGAATTACAGCTGTTTTGGCTATTTATACCCTAATTACAATTGGGATTTTCCGCTTCATCCCCGCTAATCAAATTCACCAACTAGGCGAAAACACTACTACTTATCTAGCTAACGCGGTTTTCGGTGCAATCGGAGGTAAAATTCTTTCCATTGGCATCATCATTTCAATGATGGGAACATTAAATGGAAAAATGCTGACCTTTCCTAGAATCGTTTATGCCATGGCTAAACGAGGAGATTTACCTTTTTCTAAATACTTAGCCTATGTTACTCCTAAAGGAAAATCTCCCGTTGTTGCTACTTTGTTTATCGTCCTTTTAGCCCTTTTAATGATGATTTTCTTTGATCCAGACCACTTATCAGATCTTTGCGTCTTTACAGTTTATTGCTTCTATCTTTTAGCCTTCTTTGGAATTTTTATCCTAAGAAAAAAGAATAAAGCAGAGCGTCCTTTCAGTACTCCACTTTATCCTTTTGTGCCTATAATTGCTATTTTAGGCGGTTTGTTTGTCTTAATCAGTGAATTAATTAATGATCCAGCTGGTGTTTTACTTTTTGCTGGAATTGTCATTATTGGATTACCAATTTTTTACGCCGTTAAGCGCATGAACAAACATCGTTTGCATTAAAGCGACCTTTCTACACTGTAGCTTGCTCGCCACAACTCTTCCATTTTAGCTAAACGATGCCAATCCCCTTTTTGACACATTGTATATAAAGCATGTGCAGGATCATAGGCAATTGGATTACCTTCTGTTTCCTTCAAATAAGCTCCAACAATGTTGATTAACATCATCCGAAAGCGTTCAATCTCATTTCGGCTAAAGTAAGTTTCAAAATACTTGCTGGTTAAGCAATCAACCGTTGCTTGCGAGGCCTTATGCAAAGAAGCCGGATTCTTACGATAGTTATATAAAGTATAGGTTGAAATTCCTGTTGCCTTACTTAAACTAGTAATCTTCACATTGCGATCAGTTACCAATTTTTCTGCTCTTTGTACATCGGTTAAAATTTTCGGATGCTTAATGTGAGGAGGCATCGGAATACGTTTGCTTAACTCTGCAATTACTTTTTCAGCAGCTTCCCTCATTTGCTGAGTGGCTACTGTCTCACTTACCTTGTCATCAAGCAATTCTCCTACAACGAAAGTATGATCAGTCACTTCATACCTTCTAGTAATTGCATTGTAAAAATGGCCTTCAACCCCTGTGATCTTAACTGCATCAGTTCCAGCTTTCTCATAGTCAAAAAAGATGTGTTGTTGATCACCAGTTAATGGTGAAAATGGTAAATTATCTAACGTAAAAACTTGTACATTTAAAGTATAATCTGAATGAACGGAATCTTCTGCATCACTACGATACATTTTCACTTCCCGATCATGAATAAAATCTTCAAAAATAAGATTTTTTCCATATTTTTTTTTCATTTCTTAATCCCCTTTTATATAGTCCTATTATCCATTATAAGCAAAAAACTAGCTTTTAAAAGCTAGTTTTTGTTTTTATTAGAAAATATTCGGTTTAGGGCAAATAATTACCAGCAGCTAAGTATAAATCGTACCACTCTTGTCTAGTCAATCGAATCTTGGCACCTTTAGCAGAATCCCTAATGTGTTGCGGATTCATTGATCCAACTAGCATTTGAATATTTGCAGGATGACGTAAAATCCAAGCTGCAGCGATCGCATTTTTACCTACCTCATACTTATCGGCCAGTTTTTGCAACTCTTGATTCAACTTGGGGAAGCCATCATTATCAATGAAGGTCCCTTCAAACATGCCATACTGGAATGGTGACCAAGCCTGCACAGTAACTTTGTGTAGACGGGCATAATCAAGAAATTGGCTATCACGATCAACTGATGGTTTATCTACCATATTCATATGCATCCCAAAGTCAATCATTCCTGTATGTTTCAGGCTAAATTGTAATTGATTGAACATCAAGCGCTGGCTCAAGCAACTTTGTAACAATTTAAATTGAGCCGTATCAAAATTAGATACGCCGAAAAAGCGCACCTTACCTGCTGCCTGTAGTTGATCAAAAGACTCAGCTACTTCTTCTGGATCCATCAATGCATCTGGTCGGTGAAGTACTAATGAATCAAGATAATCTAGTTGCATTCTTTCCAAAATTTCATCAACACTATGCAAAATATGTTCTTTAGAAAAATCATAACGTTTTCCTGGAACAATTCCTGTTTTAGATTGAATAAACATCTCTTCACGCTTGATCTGCATTTGGCTAAAAGCTTGACCAAAAATCTCTTCTGATTTTCCACCGCCATAAATATCAGCAGAATCAATGAAGTTGATCCCAGCATCATAGGCGGCTTGAATTGCCACTTGAGCCTCTGGAACTGATTTTTGATTCATTCGCATAATGCCAAGTGCCATCGCTGGAATGCTTAAAGTAGTACATCCCATTTTAATTCGTTTCATAATGTAAGTCCTTTCATTCTTTATTTACCTCACATCATGAACCAAAAATAGCTAAGTTTCAACCACAAGAAATTCAATAATCTTTTATTAATATATCTTAGCTACTGCCGATTGAATTGATTCTTTATCCAAAAATTCATCATAACTCGTATCTTGGCGACTAACAATACCTTTAGGTCCAACTTCGATAATGTGGTTAGCAATAGTCTGAATAAATTCATGATCATGTGAGGTGAATAAAATTGAACCTGGATATGAAACAAGGGCATCATTTAATGCAGTGATTGACTCAAGATCTAAATGATTAGTAGGATCATCCATGATCAATACATTAGCCGGTTCAAGCATCATTCGGGACAATTGACAACGAACCTTTTCCCCACCGGAAAGTACTTTGATCTTCTTTTCAATTTCTTCCCCACTAAAGAGCATTCGACCCAAGAATCCACGTAAGAAAGTGTTATCGTCTTGTTCCTTAGTAGCATATTGACGCAGCCAGTCCAAAATTGTTAAGTCATCATTATTAAAGTTAGCGTTCAAATCGCGTGACATGTAGTTAAAGGCCGTTGTTTGACCCCATGTAACGGTACCAGTATCTGGCTTAAGCTTACCAGCAACGATATCAAGCAGCGCAGTCGTTGCTAAAGCGTTACGTGATAAAAATGCCACCTTATCACCAGGACGCACGATGAAAGACACATTATCCAGAATCTTTTCACCATCAACTGAATAAGAAGCATTTTCTACCTTAACTAGGTCATTACCTAAATCACGGTGCATTTCAAACTTTACAAATGGATATTTACGACTCGATGGTTTAATATCGTCCAAGGTAATTTTATCAAGTTGTTTCTTACGAGAAGTTGCCTGACGTGATTTAGATGCATTGGCAGAAAAGCGGGCAATAAATTCTTGCAATTGCTTCATCTTTTCTTCTTTTTTAGCATTTTGGTTAGCAGCTAATTCATTAGCTAGCTTGCTTGATTCATACCAAAAGTCATAGTTCCCAACATAAAGTTGAATCTTACCACGATCAACGTCACACATTTCAGTACATACTTGATTTAAAAAGTGTCGGTCGTGGGAAACAACAATCACAATGTTAGGGTAATCAGCCAAAAAGTCTTCTAACCATTCAACGGTATGAACATCCAAACCGTTAGTCGGTTCGTCCAATAGCAAAATATCAGGATTACCAAACAAAGCTTGGGCCAATAAGACCTTAACTTTTTCGCTTTCAGGTAAATCCTTCATCATCATTTGATGTTCTTCTTCAGGAATCCCTAATGATTGCAGCAGCTTAGCCGCATCCGCTTCCGCATTCCAACCATCAAGTTCTGCGAACTTGCTCTCTAATTCAGCTGCCTTAACCCCATCTTCATCACCAAAGTCAGGTTTGGCATAAAGAGCATCTTTTTCTTTCATTACTTGATACAGTTCCTTGTGCCCTTGAATTACTGTGTCCATGACAGAGAAGTCTTCGAAAGCAAAGTGGTCCTGATTCAAGCTGGACATGCGCTCATTGGGATCAATTGAAATTGAACCTGTTGTTGGTTCCAGTTTCCCCTCTAACAATTTAAGAAAAGTTGACTTACCGGCACCATTGGCACCAATTACGCCGTAGCAGTTGCCTGGAGTAAATTTTAAGTTAACGTCTTCATAGAGTGTGCGGCCACCAAATCGTAAACTAACGTCGGATACTGTAATCAATCTCTTTACCTCGCTTAAAATATAAAATTATGTTTAAGTATATCAAAAAAGATGGTCCCTTATAATAGAGAATCCATCTTTTTAAGCAATTTATTAAAACTTTTTGAAGCTATCTAGCTTTTCCTGGGTAATATCACGAATAATTGCAGTAGCTAAATCAACTGAAGCCTTAAAGTCCTTATAACTACTGAAACAATATGGTGAGTGTTCATAGCGCACCGGAATACCGATGACAATTGTTGGCGCACCATTTTCGTAGTAAATTGCAGCACCATCCTGACCGCCACCGGTTCTAACTGAACGAGTATATGGAATATTATTTTTATCAGCTAAATCACATGCATATTGTTGGAACTTAGGATTTGGTAAAAATGTCGTATCCATATCGCGCAACATTGGGCCACGTTTTAGACCAGTTTGAGAAAGCCAGTCAGGCGTAAAAGTATCATCAGCTGGACAGCTTTCGAGTACCAGACAAAGATCTGGCTTAACTTTTCTAGCCGTTACATAGGCGCCACGCAAGCCAACTTCTTCTTGACTAGAAAGTGCAGCCACCACGTCAAAGTTAGTTTCTTCACCCTTCAAATTATCAAGCACATCAACCATCGCACCAGCACCAAAACGATCATCAAAGTCTTTACCGAAGAATAAACCGGACTTTTCATGATATTCACACTTAACATCAACAAAGATAGGGCAACCTGTATCAATCTTGTAGTCCTTGATTGTCTCCTCACGGCTAGAAGAACCAACATCAATTGACATATCTGCCACATCAGGTACATTATTGCGCTCAGCTGCTGTCATGAAGTGAGGCGGCTTAGTTGCTACAACGCCAGGGATATATTCTCCATCACGATTGCGCACTTTAACGCGCAAGGCTGGAATATTATATTTTACCCAACCACCAAGTGGAACAAACTTAATTAAACCATTAGGGCGAACAGCTTGCGTAATGAAGCCTACAGCATCTGAGTGCGCATCAAGTTGAATTACCGGTCGATTTCCCTTATTTTCTTTCTTGGCGGCATAAACATTGAGCATCCCATCTACCTCAATATCTGCCGTTTTTTCCGCATAACTAGTAAACAGCTTAACGAATTCTTCCTCAAAGCCCGAAGTTGAATTGGCATCTGAGAATTCTTTCAACATTTGGATTTCTTGTTCTTTTTGCATAATTTTTCCTTTCTATAAAAAACGCTTAATTTAATTTTACCGAGAAAAACAGTCAAAGTAGACTATAATTAAAAATAATTATTGCAAAGGAAAAATAAAATATGAAAAATAAATTTTCAATGATAATTCTTTTCCCCCTGTTTTTTAGCCTATCAGCCTGTTCCAACCGTTCTAGTCGTCCCGCTACAGTTAACGAAACAGTAAGCAGCTCTGCAACACATAAGGCATCCAAACAGGCAAATGAGTTTAAGCCTAATTTAAAAAAGAAATATCCTGGCTTTAAGTTAACCAGCATCCCCGAACAATTTCGCGGTACCTGGTATCGTAGCGATCCACTGAGCAAATCAGCTCGCAAATTAATTATCAACAAGCATACAATTGGTGACTCAGTAGTTTATCGACAAGTGGATAAGTCCATTAAATTAGATCATAATTCTGAGCAAAAGAATAAAACCTATTCTGGTGGTGATTCCATGATCGCCATCGAACAACATCAAGGGCAGACTTGGATGCGCGTTCGTGAGTTTTTAACACCTGTAGATATTATTTATATTACTGGTCAATTTAAAGGACATCCTTGTTTATATCTTGCATATTCTTCCGGAGATATCCACAACGCACTTTTCAAAAACAAAGCACTAGCAATTAAGTATAAAAACTATGACTTTTCTAAAATTAAATCATGAAAGATATTAACAATCTACTACAACAAAAAAGTAACTTACTCTTAAAAATTAGCTCGTTACCCTTAAACCTATTCCCTTATTTAGTATTCAGCTTAATTATTAAACAAAATACTGCAATCAGCGTGCTGCCTTTTGCACTCTTCTATGCCTTTCGGCGCACAACATTGTTTCTATTTAAAGGCGGCGAAAATGAAGATAATGTTATTGGCTGGTTCGGTTTATTGGCAGCTTTATTAGGCTATTTCTTAGGGATTTTCGGCATCTTTTTACCAGCCCTTTACTGCATTAGCGCATCCCTTGCCGGAATAGGCGCCGCATGTTTCCCTAGCGTTCAAAAACAAATCGCTATTCAAAGCGACTATCATCCAAGCAAGAATGATCTTTTTGCTTATTTTGGCGCAATTTTAATTTTACTAGCAATAATTGTCTTTGTTGAACCACATCTGCCAACAATTTCATTTATCGCAATGCTCATTTATACGCTAATTGCTATACTCGGCTTTAAATATTCTCCATTTAGAGCACATTCACGGAAAATTGTATTGCAGTGGCAAAATGTCTGGTTAACTCTTGGTTTGCTACTGGCTATTCTCTTAATTCGAGAAGGTTGGAACTCGGGAAAAGACATCTTCTCTATTTTTGGTATTATCGTTTCAGCAGTAGTCGTTATTAGCTATCTGATCAAATTAGCTTTAAGCCAAAAACATGGTAAATTATCTCGCAAAATGCAGTATCGCCTGACAATCGCAGGCCTCTGCCAAGACTTTACCACTATCTTTTCAGCCGTTTATATTTCTGTTTTATTTGGTGCAAAAAATTACTACTGGTTATTTGTCATTATCTTAATCGCCAGCTTTATCAAACGTCCATTATTAAAAACGCTACGTGAATATTTACCATTTGATGACTTCACCATTCAAAGTTGGGGCATTGTTCTCGGTCTAGTTATTACGCTCTTTAGGCCAACATACTTTGCAGGGATTTTTTTGATTCGAATTTTCTACAGTTTACAAAATACTGACACCTTAGATCTTATCCGTGATCATGTCGATACAAATATTTATATGATCAACTATCGTTTTCGCACTGCTGGAGGCTTCTTAACTCAATTAATTCTGTGGGGTGGCTTGCTTTTATTCAATGGACCGCACATCTTTGAGCAAATCTTTAACTACCATATTAATAAAAGCGTTATGAATTCTAGTCAGCCCTTATTTTTAACTCACTTAATCTTGGTGCTATTCATAATCAGCTTTACAATTTATACTTTAAAACTTAACAAAGGGAATAAAAATGAATGAAAAACCTATTTGGAAAAAGAATTTACTTGTCTTATCTATTGCGGTCTTTATCGCTGGTATCGCCTTCTCTGAAGTAATGCCGTTTCTGCCATTATATATTGATACACTAGGCAATTTTACCCATAAGCAGTTAAACTTTTGGTCTGGCTTTATCTACTCCGGTACTTATTTTGTATCGGCGATAATTTCTCCCTGGTGGGGAAAACTAGCAGACAAAAAAGGCAGAAAGCCGATGACATTACGAGCTTCATTGGGAATGGCTATCGTCCTTGGCTGTATGGGGCTAGTTACCAACGTTTATCAATTATTTATTTTAAGAATGTTACAAGGTATTTTTGCAGGCTTTGTTTCTAATTCCAATGCTCTAGTTGCGACTGAAACTCCGAAGGAAAAATCTGGACAAGCACTTGGCACTATGGCGTCTAGCTTTACTGCTGGCAACTTACTCGGGCCATTTATTGGTGGAGCCTTAGCGTCTATTTTCTCCTATCGCGTTACCTTCTTTATTACAGGTGGTCTATTATTAATTGCATTTCTTTTGTCATTGTTCTTTGTCCATGAAACAGACTTCAAGCCAGTAACTGAAAAGAAACTTGATAAAGCAAGCGGAGTAATTAAAGAATTACGCTCACCGCAATTAATCTTTGGCTTGCTTTTAACTACTCTAATTATTCAAGCTGCAAATAATTCGATTAACCCGATCGTTTCACTCTATGTTAAACAATTGATGGCTAACCACGGTAATGTCGTCTTTATTTCCGGGGTAATAGCTGCTTTGCCAGGAATTGCTACATTCCTTGCGGCATCGCGCTTCGGTGCATTAGGAGACAGAATTGGGACACACAAAATCATTATTGCCGGATTCATCGGTGCGACTATTCTTTTCTTTTTAACTGCTTTCGTGCAAAATACAGTCGAACTTGGAATTTTACGCTTTCTGGTTGGCTTTACTGATGCTTGTTTATTCCCACAAGTGCAAACCTTGCTTACCAAAAATACGCCAGCAAAAATTACAGGTCGAATCTTTTCTTGGAATCAGTCAGCCATGTATGTCGGTAATATCTTTGGGCCGCTACTAGGTTCAACTATCTCTGGATTAACTAATTACAGTACTGTTTTCATCTTCACAGCAGGTATCGTAATCTTCAATCTAATTTTGTTTAGAATAAATGTAATTCGTAATTTGAAATAAAATAAGCGTTTGAGACTTTTCCTCAAACGCTATTTTTATTCCGCTGCTTTTTTAGCTTCATGATGGCTATAAACAAAGTTTACGATATATCCACAAATTATTAACAATAGAGAAACTATCATAATTTCTCTGATTCCAGTATGAAAAATAGTTCGCATTGTTGGCATTAACGCCCTAGGCAAACTTTTTGCGGATTCCACGTCACTTAATTTATTCATCATGGTCATTGTAATATTATGGTGACCAGCAATTCCACGTGCCAAAGCTAGATTCATGATCACACCATAGACTGCAGCCATCACAGTCTGAGCCAGGATTCTAATCAAAAAGCTAAGTGACGTAGCCGGCGCCATATCCTTTTCGCCAGCATCAATCTGCACTTTTATCTGAAGAATAACAAAGATTGATCCTACGCCTAAACCAGATAAAGCCGCAATTGACATTAAAACCTGATATGGCGTGCTAATCGGTACAACGATCAATCCGATTACCGTTATCGCAATCAATGAAAGATCAAAAATTAATAGATGATAGTTATTAAAACGTCTGAGTAAATGTGGTGTACTCTGCGAACCAGCTATATCAAAAATTGAATTAGGAATTAAAGTCATCCCACCGATTAAAGCAGATGTTCCTAAAATTGCCTGTGACCACATTGGCAAATAAGTGTTTACCGCAATGTAGGCGCCCCATGCAAAGGCAAAAAGAATAAAATCGCCTACTAATGCTTTATTAGTAAAAACAGAAAGTGGCACGATCGGACTCTCTGCCTTCTTTTCAACCAAAATAAACCAGACTAGCATAGCAATTCCAATAATTATAAAAAGCGCTACTAAAAGATTGCTTGCTAAACCCAACATCTGAATTCCGATTAAAAAGCAAGTTAAACCGCCAATTAAAGTAAATGCACCTAATCGATCAAAAACTGTATTAACATTCGGCTTACGAATGCCACGATAAAAAATAAAACTTAGAATAATCGAAACTAATCCAAGTGGCACATTAATATAAAAGACCCAGTGCCAAGATAAGGCATCAACAATCCAGCCACCAACTAATGGTCCAGCAATACATGCAGCAGAAAAACTAGCAGCAATATAGCTCAAAATTACAGTTCTTCTTTTAATATTAGGATAAATATAACCTACAATTACGTAAGGAAGAGAACCCATGCCACCAGCTCCTACTCCCATGAGGACTCGCGAGACGAGGAAAAAGTAAATATCTGGTGCAACACCTTCCAAAACTGAGCCTAAAATAAAAAGAGCTAATGATAATTCAAAGGCAAATTTGTTGCTCATTCTTTCGCCAATCTTACTCCAAATTGGCACTGAAACTGATATTCCAAGTAAAAAGCAAGCAACGATCCACCCCATATATTGAATCCCGTGAAGATCAGATACAATAGCAGGAATTGCTGTGTTAATGATGGTTGCATCTAGCCCTGACATAATATTAGCCAGCAACAAAGACAATGTAACCATTGATATTTGCTTTTTAGTCATTTAATTCTCCCCTTCCTATTTCAAAAGAACTATTGTGTTACTCATAGTATGCAAGATTTAGCTGTCAAAATAAAGATCAATATTTTTTACTAAGTGTATAATTTTTTGCGGTAAGTTGAATAAATAATTAAAAAGCTCAAGTCC